>JAOPVO010000186.1 GCA_025966155.1 Pseudonocardiales bacterium | reverse complement strand
GGCGCGATCTCCGCGCAGGCCGGGCAGCTCGGCCTGATCCCGGGCTCGATGGGCGACCGCTCCTACGTCGTGCGCGGCCTCGGCAACCCGCTGTCCTTCGAGTCCGCGCCCCATGGCGCGGGGCGGGAGCATTCCCGCTCGTCGGCGAAGCGGACCTTCACCCGGGCGGACCTGGACGCCCGGATGGAGGGCATCGTCTGGGGCGATTCGGATGCGTTCCTGGACGAGCACCCGTCGGCCTACAAGGCGATCGACGTCGTGATGAGGGATGCCGCCGATCTGGTGGAGGTCGTCCACGAACTGCGTCAGGTGCTGAACGTGAAGGGCAACTGACGGCAGGCCGTCAGACGCGCGTCTGGAAGTAGTGGCCCGCGTCGAGGTCGGCGATCAGGCCCGGTCCGGTGGGCTGCCACGCCAGCATGTCGCGGGTCAGGGTGTTCGAGATCGGGGCGTCCGCGCCGAAGAAACGGCCGAGCCAGCCGAAGTGGGCGTCGGCCTGCTCGGCGTCGATGGAGGCGACGAGGAGGCCCAGCCCGCGGCCGATCGCCTCGGCAATCTCCCGCGTCGGTACCCCCTCCTCGGCGATCGCATGCAGCACGGACCCCGCGGGCGCGTCGAGGAAGGCCAGGCGCAGCAGTACCCCGGCGTCGGAACGATGGATAGCCGGCCAACGATTACCGCCATCGGCGATATAGGCGGAGACGCCCTTCTCGCGCGCGATGGCAACCAGCCTGGCCACGAAGCCGTGGTCCCCGTCTCCGTGCACGGTCGGGGCGAACCGCGCCACCATCGAGCGGACGCCCCGATCGGCGAGCGCCAGGGTGGCATCGGCGCTGGCCGTGCGCGCATGCCCGCCCGCTGCGGGCATATCGCGCTCCGTCCCGACGCGCCCGGGGGCGAGCCCAAGGGCGCCGCCAGCGATGAGCAACGGCCGCTCGCTGCCGGCGAGAACGGCGCCCATGGCCTCGACGGCCTGGAGGTCGGTGCGCGCCGCGGCGTCCATGCGGGAGAAATCATGGTTGTAGCCCATATGGATGACGCCATCGGACGCGGAGGCTCCGGTGCGCAGGCTCCCGAGATCATCGAGGTCGCCGCGCAGTACCTCGGCGCCCAGGGCGTCGATGGCCGCCGCTGAGGCATCGGACCGGGCCAGCCCGAGAACCTCGTGCCCCGAGCCCACCAGCTCGGAGACCGCGGCGGAGCCGATCCATCCAGATGCCCCGGTGAGGAAAATGCGCATGGGAAGCCTCCATCGACTGTCGTCCGAGGGCGCGATGTCACTTGATGACATCATGGTAGCAGGTCATGTCACGGCGTGACATCGCCTAGACTCCACCTATGGGTCGCTGGGAGCCGGGTGCGAGCGGCCGCCTCCGTGAGGCGGCTATGGAGCTCTACGTGGAGCGCGGCTACGAGAACACGACGGTGGCCGATATCGCCGACCGCGCCGGGCTCACCGCGCGAACCTTCTTCCGCTACTTCGCCGACAAGCGCGAGGTGCTGTTCGCCGGATCGTTGGCGCTTCAGGAGGCGATGGCCGCGGCCTTGGACGGCGCGCCAGCATCAGCCGCGCCCTTCGATGCGGTCGCCGGCGCGCTCGATGCCTCCGCGGTGTGGCTCGACGGCGACCGCGCGTATGCCGCTCGTCGGCAGTCGGTGATCGCGGCGAATGCCGAGCTCCGGGAGCGCGAGCTGATCAAGATGGCGTCCCTGGCTGGGGCGCTGACCGAGGGCCTGCGCCGGCGGGGCGTCGCCGAGCCGGATGCGAGCCTGGCCGCCGAGGCGGGCATCGCGGTCTTCCGCATCGCCTTCCATCGCTGGGTAAGAGACTCGGAGGAGCGCGAGCTCGCGCTGGTCATGCGCGAGTGCCTGCAGCAGATGAGGGCACTGACCGCGCAGCGCGATTAGAGTCAGCCGATTGTGGCTCTGGACGCGGAATTGACCGGGGAGCGGGCGCATCTGGCCCACGCCCATGACTGCCTGCTCGAGATGGCCGCGAGCGCCGAGGCCATTGCCGACTTCGGGTCCGATGCGCTGGCCAGCGAGGGGCTCGGCCGGCTCCGGAGCCAGCGGCTGGCCGCCCTTGCCGCCGACCCGGACGCCCCGGCCTTCTTCGGGCGGACCGACCGCGATGGCGCCGATTCTGAATCGGGCCCGAGCGATGAGCGGGTCACGATCGAGCAGCTGCATATCGGGCGGCGGCACATCCGCGACGCGCAGCTCAATCCCGTGGTCATCGACTGGCGCGCGCCGATCGCGCGCCCGTTCTACCGGGCCACCGCCGCGGACCGCATGGGTGTCACGCTGCGGCGGCGCTTCGGGTTCGGCACCGGCGAGCACGCCGGTCAGCTGACGTCCTACGAGGACGAGCGCCTCGATCGCGGGCAGCGGCTGGGCGCCGACTCGCGGATCCTCCGTGAGGAGATCGAGCGGCCCCGCGTCGGCCCCATGCGCGACATCGTGGCGACGGTCCAGCCCGATCAGGATGAGATCGTCCGTGCCGGCCTAGATAGCTCGCTTTGTATTCAGGGAGCCCCCGGCACTGGCAAGACGGCGGTTGGCCTGCACCGGGCGGCGTATCTGCTCTACACGTTCCCCGAGCGGCTGCGCCGGACCGGCGTGCTCGTCATCGGCCCCAACGCGGCCTTCCTGCACTACATCGCCCAGGTTCTGCCCGCACTGGGCGAGAACGGGATAGCCCAATCGACCGTCGACGAGCTCGTGGGGCATGCCGAGGCCCGCGCGACGGACGACCTCGCGACAGCCGTGCTCAAGGGCGATGCGCGGATGGCCGACCTGCTCCAGCGCGCGGTGCTGTCCTGCATCCAGCGCCCGACGGACGACGTCGTGGCCATGGTCGGGACGCGGAGGTTCCGGATAAGCTCCGACCGCCTGCTGCGGTTCGTCGACGATGCCCGGCGGTCATTCGTGGCCGGCGAGCTGCGATGGGGCCAGGCCCGCGACCGCATCGCGATGCAGCTGGCCGAGTACGTGCGCAGGCTCCGGGAGGCCGGCGGAGGCGCGCCCAGCGACAGCGAGACCCGCACCCTGGCCCGCTCGCGCCCGATCAAGGCCGCCGTCGACGCGGTGTGGCCGGCCCTGGCCGCCCCGGCGCTGCTGGCACGGCTGTGGTCCGAGCCTGAGTTCCTGGCCGCCTGCGCCCGCGGGTTGAGCGCCGACGAGCAGGCCCAGCTGCTCTGGGCGAAGGTCCCGAAGTCGGCCCGCTCGGCCCGCTGGGCCCCCGCGGACCTGGTGCTGCTCGACGAGCTGGTCGGCCTGCTCGATGGCACAGCCAGCTATGTTCACGTCGTGGTGGACGAGGCGCAGGACCTGTCCGCTATGCAGTGCCGGGCGGTGGCCCGCCGATGCGGACTCGGCTCGATCACCGTGCTGGGCGACCTCGCCCAGGCGACAACCGCGTGGGCGCCAGGCACCTGGGAGGCCACGCTCGCCCACCTCGGCCATCCGGGCGCGGAGATTCGCCCGCTGACCATCGGCTACCGCGTGCCGGGGGAGGTACTGGAGCTCGCCAACCGCCTGCTGGCCCACATCGCGCCCAGCCTCCAGCCCGCGACGTCGGTCCGCGCCGGCGACGGCGCGCTGAGCTTCCGCCCGCGCGGCGACCTGAGCGCAGCGGTCGGGAGCTGCCTATCTCACGAGGGTGCGCCCATCGAGGGCTCGGTCGGTGTCATCGTGGCCGACGCCGATCTCGAAGCGACCGTGCTGGAGTTGGCCGGGCTGGGCGCGCGCCGCCTGAGCGAGGAGGCCGATGCCCGGATCACCGTCGTCCCCGCATCGGCGGCCAAGGGGCTGGAGTTCGACAGTGTCGTGCTGGTCGAGCCGGCGTCGATCGCCGTTGCCGCCACCGAGCTCAGCGGCCTACGCCAGCTGTACGTGGCCCTGACGCGGGCGGTCTCGCGGCTGATCATCGTCCACGATCAGCCGCTGCCGGCGGCTCTGCGCGAGTAGTTGCTCACGTTTCCTACCGGATCGGTAGGAAACATGGGTACGTTGCCCTCCGTCCGGCGTGCGTCGGGGCTAGCAGCAGATGGAGGAGCACGTGCGGGTTCTCATTGTCGGCGCCGGCGCGACCGGCGGCTATTTCGGCGGACACCTCGCCGCGGCCGGGCGGGACGTCACCTTCCTCGTCCGCGCGGGAAGGGCGCAGGCCCTCTCCGAGCACGGCCTTGTCCTCCGCAATGCGGTCGGCCCCGAGACCCGCGTGCGGCCCAGCACGATCACCGCGGCCGACCTCGCCGATCCCTATGACCTCGTGCTGCTGTCGGTGAAGGCGTACGGGCTGGAGCAGTCGCTGACCGATATCGCCGGAGCCGTCGGACCCGGCACGATGGTCCTGCCCGTCCTCAACGGCATGCGCCATATGCAGCAGCTCGACGATGCCTTCGGCCGCGGCCGGGTCCTTGGCGGGCTGTGCATGATCGCCTCGAAGCTCGACGACGATGGCGCGATCCGCCAGCTCGGCCCCGGCGCGACTCTGGCCTATGGCGAGCGCGACGGGTCGATCACCGATCGGATCCTGATGGTGGACTCGGCGGTGTCCGGGGTCGACGCCTTCACCGCGACGCTGTCGAAGAGCATCGAGCGTGACATGTGGGAGAAGTGGCTCATGCTGGCCGCCGGCGGCGCCGTGACGACGCTGCTGCGCGGGACGGTCGGCTCGATCGAGTCCGTTCCCGAAGGCGCCGAGACCGCACGCGGCATCGTGGCCGAATGCGTCGGGGTTATCGCCGCCTCGGGCATCGAGCTGCAGCCCTCGACCATCGAGCGCGCCGAGCGGACCCTGACAACGGCGGGCTCCGGCTTCACCACCTCGATGTACCGGGATCTCGTGGCGGGCAACGACGTCGAGGCCGGCCAGATCATCGGGGACATGGTGCGCCGGGGCCGGGAGCTCGGCGTGCCGGTCCCGCTGCTGGGCGCCGCCTTCGCCGGCCTCGGGGTGTATCAGCTCAGCCTCTGACCAACGGCAGGCGGCGGAGCACATCGGCTCGGCAACTGTGTAGGCCACGGGATAGCAATCCCTCGGCGCGGCCCGTCCGTCAAGCCGGCGCTGCCTTCCTTCCCGCCCGAACTACAGTCCACCGCATGCGGCAGCGGGACGTGATCGGATGAGCCGGAGGATCCGGCTGACCAATGCCGAGTGGGATGCCGTGTCCGGCGCGGCGAAGCGGCGGGTCGCCGACCTCGCCGCCGCGGTGGCGGATGGTCATGACGCTGATGATGCCGAGCGCGAAGTCGCGGCCCTGGCCCGGTCCCTGGACAAGATCGCCGACATGATGCGCCCCATCCGCCGGCCCCGCGGGCCCTCGTCGAACGGGCCGAATTCCCCTACGGTCGACGCGCGGAGCCAGCCGCCCGCCGCCACCATCGAAGGAGCATGACCATGAAGCACGCCAAGCTGGGCACCCTGGAGGTCGGCCGCATCGGCCTCGGGGCCATGGGGATGTCGTCGGCCTACACCGGCGCCGGAGTGGACGACGCGGAGTCGATCCGGGCCATCCACCGGGCGCTGGACCTCGGCGTCACTCTCATCGACACGGCCGAGATCTACGGCCCATACACGAATGAGGAGCTGGTGGGCCGGGCGATCAAGGGCCGCCGGGATGAGGTGGTGCTGGCAACGAAGTACGGCTTGATGTCCCATTCAGGAGCGGAGACTCGTGGCGTGGACAGCTCGCCGGCGAGCATCCGCATCGCGGTCGAGGGATCGCTGCGGCGCCTGGGCACCGACTACATCGACCTCTACTACCAGCATCGGGTGGACCCGAAGACGCCGATCGAGGACACCATCGGCGCGGTCGCCGAGCTGGTTGCCGCGGGCAAGGTCCGCCATATCGGGCTGTCCGAGGCGTGGGCCGACAACATCCGCCGGGCCCACGCGGTGCACCCGATCACCGCACTGCAGTCGGAGTACTCGCTGTGGACCCGCGACCCCGACGTCGACGTGCTGCCCGTGCTGCGCGAGCTTGGCATCGGGTTCGTCCCGTACTCCCCGCTGGGCCGCGGCTTCCTGACCGGCCAGATAACGTCGACGGCCGACTTCGACGACAGCGACTCGCGCAAGACCAACCCGCGCTTCGTGGGGGAGAACTTCGACATCAACCTGGCCATCGTCGAGGAGGTCAAGGCGATCGCCGCCGAGGTGGGTGCGACGCCGGCGCAGGTGTCCTTGGCGTGGGTGCTGGCGCAGAGCGACACCTTCGTGCCGATTCCCGGCACCAAGCGCGCCTCGCGGGTCGAGGAGAACGTCGCGGCCGACGACGTCGTGCTCAGCTCCGCCCAGGTCGAGGCATTGACCAACATCAGCCCGGCGGCGGGCGGCCACCACAGCGAGGCCCAGATGCGGATGCTCGACCGATAGGCCGGGCCCAGCCGGGCCTCAGACGGCGGGCTCGCCCCGCGTCGCGGCGGTGAACGCGGCGGCGATGCTCGGCCAATCCTCGGCCGACTCGGGCTTCACCTGGAACTTGGCGGCGATGACGATCATGGCGGCAATCCTCCGCCGCTAATCGCTGATTGCTTACGGACGAAGTGCGTCGGACGCGGCCTGAAGCGCAGCCAGGTGATCATCGACGCCGGTCAGGCCCGCGCCCATGGTGTTGATCGATAGGTAGCTGGCACCGGCGGCGCGGTACTGGCCGGCTTGGTCGGCGAACCGCCCGGCCTCGCCGCGCCAGCTGACCCGGGCGTCGATGGCGATATCGGATGGGTTCCGGCCGGCGTCGGCAGCGGCCGCGGCGATGATCGCCCAGGCCGCGTCGAGGTCGGCCCCCGGCGGCATCTGCGGGAACCAGCCGTCGGCCAGGCGCCCCACGCGGCGATACGCCGCCGGGCTCTGGGCGCCGATCCACACCGGGATCGGCCGCTGGATGGGCATGGGGGCTAGGCCGGCCCCGGTGACGGTCTCGAAGCGGCCGTGGTGGGTCACCGAGCGCTCGGTCCATAGCCGGCGCATCAATTCGATCTGCTCATCGAAGCGGCGGCCCCGGTTGCCGAACTCCATGCCCAGGGCCTCGTATTCGACGGCGTTCCAGCCCACGCCCACGCCCATCCGGAACCGGCCGCCGGTGAGCAGGTCGATCTCGGCGGCCTGCTTGGCGGCCAGCACGGTCTGGCGCTGCGGGAGGATGAAGACCCCGGACACCAGCTCGAGGTCGGTGATGCCGGCGAGGAAACCGAACAGGACCATCGGCTCGTGGAATGTGGTGTCGACGTCGTACGGGCCCTTGAAGCCGGCGTGCTCGGCGCGGTCGGCGCCCACGACGTGGTCGTAGGCCATCAGATGGTCGAAGCCCATTGCCTGGACGCCCAGGGCGTAGGCGCGCAGGGCCGCGACATCGCCGCCCAGCTCGGTCTGGGGGTACACGACCCCGATCGCAGGGGTGCCGGTTGTCGGTGAGTCAGCCACGCCGCGAACCCTAGACGCCGGGGGAGTGGTCGGTGGGGGTGTGCGCGTCGACGGCGCGGAATCTTCCTCAGTTGTTGCGCGTTCAAGTACATCGTGAAGAGAATCGGGTTCCTGTCCTTCGGCCACTGGACGCCGTCGCCGCACTCGCAGACGCGATCGGCCTCGGATGTCCTGCTCCAGTCCATCGACCTAGCGGTTGCCGCAGAGGAACTGGGCGCGGATGGCGCGTACTTCCGCGTTCACCACTTCGCCAACCAGCTCGCCTCGCCCTTCCCGCTGCTGGCCGCGGTCGGCGCCCGGACCAGCACGATCGAGATCGGCACCGGCGTGATTGATATGCGCTACGAGAACCCCCTCTATATGGCCGAGGACGCGGGCTCCGCCGATCTCATCTCCGGCGGCCGGCTCCAGCTCGGCATCAGCCGGGGATCGCCGGAGCAGGTCATCGATGGCTACCGCTACTTCGGCTACGAGCCGGCCGAGGGCGCCGACCATGCCGGCCTGGCTCGCGAGCACACCCGCGTGTTCCTCGACGTCATCCGCGGCGAGGGCTTCGCGAAGCCGAACCCGCGCCCGATGTTCGCCAACCCCCCGGGGCTGCTGCGCGTGGAGCCGTACTCCGAGGGCCTGCGCGAGCGGATCTGGTGGGGCGCCGGCACGCGGAAGACCGCCGAGTGGACCGCCGAGCAGGGCATGAACCTGATGAGCTCGACGCTGCTGGGCGAGGACACCGGCGTGCCGTTCCATCAGCTGCAGGCCGAGCAGATCGAGCGCTTCCGGAAGGCATGGGCCGATGCCGGCCACACCCGGGAGCCGCGCGTATCGGTCAGCCGGAGCATCTTCCCGATCGTCAGCGATCTGGACCGCGCGTACTTCGGCCGGGAGGGCGATGGCGCCGACCAGGTCGGATACATCGACGGCGGCAAAGCACGTTTCGGCAAGACGTATGCCGCGGAGCCGAACCAGCTGATCGAGCAATTGGCGCAGGACGAGGCGATCGCCGCCGCGGACACACTGCTGCTCACGATCCCGAACCAGCTCGGGGTGGACTACTGCGCGCACGTGCTCGAGACGCTGCTGACCGAGGTCGCGCCGGCGCTCGGCTGGCGCTGAGCCCGAACCTTGTGGGGCAGGAGGGCCGCTCAGAAGCGGGCGAGGGCGTCCTCGATGAGCCAGTTCCGCGGCTGCCAATCGCCATGAGTGGGAACAGTGATGACGCGCGGAGCCGGATAGGCGCGGAGAATGGCCAGCTCGAGCTCGGTCCCCTCGACCAGGGTCCCCTCGAGGTGCTCGAGCAGAAGCAGGTTCGCATCGCGATCCGCGGCGACCAACCGGGATCCGACCGATCGGTCGGCCAGTATCGACCCGAGGGTCCCGAATGCCGCGATCTCCCGCCCGATGTGGTGGTTCGCCGCCCCGCCGGCCTTGACTATGTAATCCCGGCCCGCGGCGCGGAGCCGCAGAACCGTCGTGTCGAGGCCCCACGAGAGGTCGTCCACGACCACCGGCTGGCACAGCCATTCGGTGATGCGGTCGCCTTGGGCGATCGTCAGCCCCGAGCCGTCGAACTCGTCCATAAGGGCGACGCTACCTTCGCCGCTGGCCGTGGGGCGGCCGCTGGAGGTTCCGCCCGGTGACCCAACCGGATCGGCGGATGCCGGCTATGTATGGGCATGAGCCACTACATGCGCGCGGCGGGGCAGTTGTGATCGGCTATGCATTGCGCCGGGTTCTCTACGGCGCCTTGATCGTCTTCCTGGTCACGCTGTTCGTGTTCTTCGCGCTGCGCCTGATCCCAGGGGACCCCGTGCGCACGATGCTCATCGACACGCCGGGCATCACCGAGGCGCAGATCGCGCAGCGGACGGCGGAGCTGGGCTTGGATAAGCCGGTGCTGTCGCAGCTGTTCTCGTTCCTGGGCAATGCGTTCACCGGGGATCTGGGGAAGTCGTTCTACACCGAGCA
>JAOPVO010000182.1 GCA_025966155.1 Pseudonocardiales bacterium | reverse complement strand
CGGCGCGCGCGCCCGCCGCCGCGTCGGATGTGACGAGTCCCAGCTGCACGGTCGTTACTCTTGCAGGCGCGCGCTCGCGCTTTGCGCACAGCGTCCCCCGACGACAGGAGCACCCGCCCATGCCCGGAATCGTTCTCGTGGGCGCCCAGTGGGGCGACGAGGGCAAAGGCAAGGCCACGGACCTCATGGGCAATCGCATCGACGCGGTCGTCAAGTTCAACGGGGGCAACAACGCCGGCCACACCATTGTCATCGAGGGCGAGAAATACGCCCTCCACCTGCTGCCGTCGGGGATCCTGACTCCGGGCTGCACAGCGATCATCGGCAACGGGGTCGTCATCGATCTGGGCGTGCTGTTCGAGGAGATCGACGGCCTCGAGGCCCGCGGCGTCGACACGTCCAACCTCGTGGTGAGCTCGTCCGCGCACATCGTGACGCCGTACAACCGCACGCTGGACAAGGTCACCGAGCGGTTCCTCGGCAGCCGCAAGATCGGCACGACCGGGCGCGGCATCGGCCCGACGTACGCCGACAAGATGGCCCGCACCGGTATCCGCGTGCAGGACATCTTCGACGAGACGGTCCTGCGCGCCAAGGTCGTCGGCGCGCTTGAGTTCAAGAACCAGGTGCTGATCAAGATCTACAACCGCCGCGGGTTCGAGGTCGACGCGGTGGTCGATGAGCTGCTGTCCTACGCCGACCGGCTGCGCCCGATGGTCACCGACACCCCGCTGCTGCTCTCCCAGATGCTCGACGCGGGCAAGACCGTGGTGTTCGAGGCCGGCCAGGCGACGCTGCTGGACGTGGACCACGGCACCTATCCGTTCGTGACCTCCTCCAATGCCACGGCCGGCGGCGCGTGCACCGGAGCGGGCGTCCCCCCGACCCGGATCGATCGCGTCATCGCCGTGGTCAAGGCGTACGCCACCCGCGTCGGCGAGGGCCCGTTCCCGACCGAGCTGCTGGACGAGGACGGGGAGAAGCTGCGCCAGATCGGCGCGGAGTACGGCACGACGACCGGCCGCCCGCGGCGCTGCGGCTGGTACGACGCGCCGGTGGCCAGGTACGCCGCGCGGATCAATGGCGTGACCGATTTCGTGCTGACCAAGCTCGATGTGCTCACCGGCTGGGAGCAGATCCCGGTCTGCGTCGCCTACGAGATCGACGGCGAGCGGGTCGAGGAGCTGCCGGCCGGCCAGCGCGAGTTCTCCGCTGCCAAGCCGATCTACGAGTACCTGCCGGGCTGGACCGAGGACATCTCCGGCGCGCGCTCCATCGAGGACCTGCCCGATGCGGCTCGCGCGTACGTGCTGGCGCTCGAGGCGATGTCCGGGGCGCGGATCTCGGTGATCGGCGTCGGCCCCGGCCGGGAGCAGACCGTGGTCGTCCACGACCTCGTCTGACCGGTTCAGAGCCCCGAGAATGGCACGTTGAACCGGCCGGACCGGTTGAACTGCCATTCTTGGGGCCAGCGGAGCCGCCCGATAGGGTCATGCCCCGTGCGCGTTCTCGTGGTCGGTTCCGGTGCCCGTGAGCACGCCCTGTGCCTGGCGTTGGCGGCCGATCCGGCGGTGACGTCGCTGGCGTGCGCGCCGGGCAATGCCGGCACGGCCGCAGTCGCCGAGCAACATCCGCTCGATGTCGCCGACCCCGCTGCCGTGGCGGCGCTGGCGCTCAGCCTGGGCGCGGAGTTCGTCGTGATCGGCCCCGAGGTGCCGCTGGTCGCCGGCGCCGCCGATGCCGTGCGCGCGGCCGGGATCCCCTGTTTCGGCCCGTCGCGCGAAGCCGCCCAGCTCGAGGGCAGCAAGGCGTTCGCGAAGGACGTCATGGCCGCGGCCGGCGTGCCCACCGCGCGCGCGTTCGTCTGCACCACCCCCGAGCAGGCCTCGGCCGCGCTCGATGAGTTCGGCCCGCCCTACGTGGTCAAGGACGACGGCCTCGCCGCGGGCAAGGGCGTTGTCGTCACCGACGACCGCGCCGCCGCGCTGGCCCACGCCGCCCTCTGCCCGCGCGTGGTCATCGAGGAGTACCTGGACGGCCCCGAGGTGTCGCTGTTCTGCATCACCGACGGCACGGCGATCGTGCCGCTGATCCCGGCTCAGGACTTCAAGCGCGTCTTCGATGGCGACGAGGGCCCGAACACCGGCGGGATGGGCGCCTACGCCCCGCTGCCCTGGCTGCCCGAGGGCACCGTCGACCACGTGGTTGCCGCCGTCGCCCGCCCGACGATCGACGAGATGGCCCGCCGCGGGATCCCGTTCGCCGGCGTCCTCTACGTCGGCCTGGCGATGACCGCGCGCGGCCCGCGGGTCATCGAGTTCAACGCCCGGTTCGGCGACCCCGAGACGCAGGTCGTGCTCGCCCTGCTCGAGACGCCGATCGCCGGGCTCCTGCTGGCTGCGGCCAATGGCTCTCTGGCGGCGGAGCCCCCGCTGCGGTGGCGCGAGGGCAGCGCCGTCACCGTGGTGCTCGCCGCGGCCGGCTACCCCGAGGCGCCGCGGGCCGGCGACGTCATCACCGGATCCGACGCACCAGGGGTCCTGCACGCCGGGACCCGCCGCCGGGACGACGGCGCGGTGGTGTCCAGCGGCGGCCGGGTGCTGTGCGCGACCGCCAGCGGGGAGACGCTGGCCGACGCGCGGGCCGCCGCCTACGACGTGCTGGGCGCGGTGACGCTGGCCGGCGGGCACTACCGAGGCGATATCGCCGAGGCCGCCGCGCGGGCTTGAACATCCCCAAGATCGGCAAGTTGAGCCGGTCGGCCCGGCTCAACTGGCCAATCCCGGGGCCGGGATGGGGCGCGCGCGGGGACGGGCGCTAGACCCCGCTCTTGTTGTTCGGGTCGGACGCCTCGATGGAGGTGTTCGGGGCGAGCTGATCCATAGCCGTCTTGTCCTCGCTGCCGACGGGCGCGCCTTCGGCCTCCGCCTCGGCCTCGAGCTTGGCCGCCTCGCCCGGATCCTGATTGGCCAGGTACGTCCCGACGGTGTTCGCCATCGCGATGATCGGGACCGCCACGAGCGCGCCGATGATGCCGGCCACGGTGACGCCGCTGGTGATGCCGATGACCACAGCCAGCGGGTGCACCGACACCGATCGGCTCATGATGAACGGCTGCAGGATGTGGCCCTCGAGCTGCTGCACGCCCAGCACGATCGCCAGCACGATGATCGCGGCGATCGGGCCCTCGAAGACCAGCGCGATGAGCACCGCGATCATCCCCGACAGCGTCGCCCCGAACAGCGGCACGAACGAGAATAGGAAGACCAGGACGCCGATCGGGATCGCGAGCGGAACACCGACGACGAATACGCCGAAGGCGATGCAGATCGCGTCGATCGCCGCGACCAGCACCGTGGCCCGCACGTACCCGCCCAGCGTGCCCCACGCCCGGAGGCCGGCCTCGTCGGCGATGTCCTCGTAGGTCTTGGGCACGAGCACCCGGACGACCCAGAGCCAGATGTAGCGGCCGTCCTTGAGGAAGAAGAACGTCGAGAACAGCACGACCAGCAGGCCGGTGATGACGTGGGCCAGTGTGGTCGCGGTGCTGACCGCGCCCTCGGTGATCTTGTCGGTGTTGTCGCGGATGTAGCCCTGCGCCGTGGTCAGCGCGTTGTCCAGCTGGGTCGAGGACACCCCGAAGTTGTCGCGGAGACTGTCGCGAACCTTGTCCAGGCCGTCGGTCACGCCTTGGGACAGGTCGCCGATGTTCGTCTGGATCTGCCAGACGACAAGGGTGATGAGCCCGCCGATCGCGGCGATGCCCAGCAGCAGGGCCGCCGCTGCGGCCAGCGAGCGCGGCAGCAGGTGCTTGTCGAAGAAATCGACAATCGGCTTGAGGCCGGCGGTGATGAGCAGGGCGATCGCCACCGGGATCAGAACCTCGGCGAGCCCGCCGATGACCTTTGTGAGGACGTAGATCAGCGCGCCGATGACGATGAGCCGCCAGGACCACGATGCGGCGACGCGGATCCCGAGGGGGACGTGGTCATTGAGCCGCATATCGGCCGGATCGGTGACGCCGCGCGATTTCGCTCGCGGGACGGAGACCTCGCGGGACGGACGGCGGGGAGGCAGCTTCGGCACGGGCCATTCTTTCACCGGATTAGGCCATTCCACTCATTCCCGCGCCCGTCCGGTCCGTGGAGATCGATTGCGCCGACGGCCAGCCGGGGGCACGCTGCGACCATGGCCGACTCGGTGGGCGTCCTCATCGACGGGCAGCCGGCCGGCCGATCGGGCGCGGATCCCGGGGCCGGCCGTCCTGGCCGGGCCGTCTCGCCCCTGCTCCGGCGCCGGCTGCTGCTGGGCCTCGCGGGCCTGGGCGTGGCCGTGCTCGCGCTATCGACGGTGGTAAGCCAGGTGCGCAATCACGCGATCCCGGGCGACGGCCGGACCGCGTTCATCGTCAGTGTCGACCTGTGCCCGCCGGACCGGGCCTGCGCGATCAGCGACCAGCCCAGCGCCGTGATGTGGGACGCGGCGTACCACGCCTTCCCGGAGTACACCCAGGTCTCGACCACCGTCGTGTTCGATGCGGGCACCGGGGTGTCGTACTCGGAGAGCATGAAGCTGACCTACGGCGCGATCGTCATCCGGCTCACGGTCACCCGCGACCCGGGGTCCGTGCCGCGGGCGATGTCCGTCGACGTCACAGCGGCGTCGACCGATGGCGTCGTCGTGATCGGGGTCCCGGTCGACGGCGGGGCCGACCGGAAGACCACGGCGGCGCTGTCCGGGCCGGAGGATGCGCTGCTGCCCGTCGATGCTGCCCTGGTGTGGGCCGCGACGGTCGATCTGTTCGGCGACGCCCCCCGGTAGCGCAGCGATAGGCCGCGCGAGCGCGATGCGGGACAATGGGTGAGTGCCGCAGACCCCGAAGCCCCGCATCGCCAACGTCCTGGCCAACCGCTACGCCTCGCTGGAGATGGCGACGCTGTGGTCGGCCGAGCACAAGATCGTGCTCGAGCGCCGGCTATGGATCGAGGTGCTTCGCGCCCAGCGCGACCTCGGCATCGATGTGCCGGAGGGCGTCGTCGAGGCGTACGAGAGCGTCGTCGATCAGGTCGACCTGGAGTCCATCGCCGCGCGCGAGCGGATCACCCGTCATGACGTGAAGGCCCGGATCGAGGAGTTCGCCGATCTCGCCGGCTTCGAGCACATCCACAAGGGCATGACCAGCCGCGATCTGACCGAGAATGTCGAGCAGATGCAGATCCGGCAGGGCCTGGAGCTGGTCCGCGCCAAGACCGTTGCCGTGCTGGCGCGCCTGGCCGACCTCGCCGCGCAGCACGCCTCGCTGGTCATGGCCGGGCGCTCGCACAATGTGCCCGCGCAGGCCACGACGCTGGGCAAGCGGTTCGCCAGCATCGCCGATGAGCTGCTCCAGGCCCATAGCCGGCTCACGGATCTGCTGGCGCGCTACCCGCTGCGCGGGATCAAGGGCCCGGTCGGCACGGCGCAGGACATGCTGGACCTGCTCGATGAGGACGCCGACAAGCTGGCCGCCCTCGAGCACCAGGTGGCCGCCTACCTGGGCTTCGACCACGTGCTGGACAGCGTCGGCCAGGTCTACCCGCGGTCGTTGGACTTCGACGTCCTGACCTGCCTGGTCCAGGTCGCCTCGGCGCCCTCGACCCTGGCCACCACCATTCGGCTGATGGCCGGCCTCGAGTTGGTCACCGAGGGGTTCAAGCCCGGCCAGGTCGGCTCGTCGGCCATGCCGCACAAGATGAACACCCGATCGGCCGAGCGGATCAACGGGTTCGCGGTGATCCTGCGCGGCTACGCCTCGATGACCGGCGAGCTGGCCGGCGATCAGTGGAACGAGGGCGATGTGTCGGACTCGGTTGTGCGCCGGATCGCGCTGCCGGACGCCTTCTTCGCAATAGACGGACAGTTGGAGACGACGCTGACCGTGCTGGACGAGTTCGGGGCCTTCCCCGCGGTCATCGCCCGTGAGCTCGATCGGTACCTGCCGTTCCTGACCACGACGAAGGTGCTGATGGCCGCGGTGCGCGCGGGCGTCGGTCGCGAGTCGGCGCATGAGGCGATCAAGGAGCACGCCGTGACCGTCGCGCTGGAGATGCGCGAGAAGGGCGCCGCGGGCAACGACCTGCTGGCCCGCCTCGCCGCGGACTCCCGCCTCGGGCTGACGGCCGCCGATCTGGCCGCCGTGGTCGCCGATCCCCTCACGTTCACCGGGGCGGCGCGGGCGCAGGTCGCTGCGGTCGTCGCCCGGGTGCAGGCGCTGGTCGACGCCGACCCGTCCGCCGCGGCCTACCTGCCGGCCCCAATCCTCTAGAACGGCCCCAATCCTGCAGAACGGCCCCGATCCTCTGGAACGGCGCCAGAAGGCTAGTTGGGGCGGTTGACGAGCCGGCCGAGCCAGCGGCGCGCCTGCCGCTGCTCGGGGATCAACGCGCGCTGCGGCGCGACCGCAACGGCGGCACGGGCGCTGTTGGCGCGGATCAGCGCGGGGGCGATGTCGAAGAGGAATGCGTCGACGTCCGTGCAGGCGTATCCGTGGGCCAGGGGCATGACCCGACGGAATTTCGCGGTGACGAGGTCGCGCGCCGTGACGGGCGCCGCCGAGGTGCCGCGGAGCGTGTCGCCGACCCGACGGACGAAGGCATCGACCTGGCGGGTGTCGTAGCCGCGGCGCACAAGGGGCGGCGTCACGAAGCGCGGCGCCGCGAAGCCCGACTCGCTCATTGCACCGCCCCGATTTGCATAGTCAGCGAGGCGAAGGCCGCCTGCACTGGTTGCGTGGCGCAACTTTAGCGGGGGGTGTGTCTGATCCTGGTTTGCCGAATTGCCCGATGTGCGACGCGTGCAGGCGCGGTGGGACGATCTCCCGGTGAGCAACGCACCCGCACTGGCCGATCTGGAGTTCGTCAACAGCGGCAAGGTGCGTGATCTCTATCGCCTGCCGACCGGCGAGATGCTGGTGGTGGCCAGCGACCGCATCTCCGCGTTCGACTACATCCTCCCCTCGAGCATCCCGGACAAGGGCCGCGTCCTCACCGCCCTGTCGCAGTGGTGGTTCGACCGGCTGGGCGGCGTCATCGAGCATCACCTGATCTCCACCGACGACCCCCGGATCCCGGACGAGGTCCGCGGCCGGGCCATGCTGTGCCGAGCGCTTTCCATGGTGCCGATCGAGGCGGTGGCCCGCGGCTATCTGACGGGGTCGGGCCTCGCGGACTATCGCGCGACGGGCGCCGTCTGCGGCGTCCGCCTGCCGGCCGGGCTGATCGACGGCGACCGCCTGCCCGAGCCGATCTTCACCCCGGCGGCCAAGGCCGATCTGGGCGAGCACGACGAGAATGTCAGCTTCGAGGCCGCTGCCGCGCTGGTGGGTGAGCCGACGGCCGTGAGACTGCGCGACCTCACTCTCGAGGTCTACGCACTTGCGGCCGGGATCGCCGCCGAGCGCGGGATCCTGCTGGCCGACACCAAGTTCGAGTTCGGCCACGACCCCTCGACCGGTGCGCTCGTGCTGGGCGACGAGGTGCTGACGCCGGACTCCTCTCGGTTCTGGCCGGCCGAGGAATGGGAGCCGGGCCGGGCCCAGCGCAGCTACGACAAGCAGTACGTGCGGGACTGGCTCGCCTCGCCCGACTCGGGCTGGGACCGCGCTTCGCCGCCGCCCGCGCTGCCGGACGAGGTCATTGCCGCGACCCGGTCGCGGTATATCGAGGCCTATGAGCGGCTGACCGGGCTGTCCTTCGGGGACTGGCTCGCCCCGCGCGGTCGATAAGCTAGCCCGGCTCGCACCGCTTGCGTCCATAGACAACCACCGCCCAGCCACCTGGAGACTCCGTGCCCCGCGTCATCGTCGATGTCGTCCTCAAGCCCGAGATCCTCGATCCGCAGGGCCAGGCGATCCTCGGCGCGCTCGGGCGCCTGGGCGTTGCCGGGGTCAGCAGCGTGCGTCAGGGCAAGCACTTCGAGCTCGATGTCGAGGACTCCGTCGGCGAGGACGCGCTCCAGCACATCGCCGACACCCTCCTGGCGAACCCGGTGATCGAGAACTTCACGATCCGCCGCGCCTGACCGCCGCTAAGCGGTTGCGGT
>JAOPVO010000156.1 GCA_025966155.1 Pseudonocardiales bacterium | reverse complement strand
TGCTTGCTCGTGACCACGGTGCACGTGCCTATGGAGGCCGGGCCCACCTTCGAGAAATCGAGGGTGTAGACCGGCGCCTCGACGATCGTGGCACTTCCGAATTCCGTGGTGACGGTCATGCCCGGCTCGTAGGCGCAGGGCCCGCTGACGCAGATGACGCTCCCCTGGTAGATCGTCTCGTCGCCCATCCTCGGGAGGTACTCGGCGGAGGTGATCTCGTTGTACCCCCCGGTGGTGTATGGCACATATCCCCAGTCGCCCGTCACGACTGCGGCGGATGCAGGCGCGGAGCCGAGCATCAGGAAGGACCCGACAGCCAGCAATGCCACGATGAGCGCACGAACGAGCTTGGACAAGATGGGGGCCCTTCTGCCTGCCGCCGAGTGGCGCCAACACGCGGCAACATAACAGCGAAGCGCGCTCCGGGGGCAATCGAGTCCGCCGGCCGCCTCTATCTCCAGATAGAGGCGCGGAGAGACCACAGCCCCCGTAGCCTGCTCTGTGGTCGGGGCGCTGCAGCAGGTTGCCCCGGATGGCATCCGCATCAATGCTCCACGTCAACGGCGGGATCCCCACGCCCTAGAGCATCCCGCCGGTCAGGGGGTTAAGAGCCACCTTCTCGTATACATCAGTCCTGATTGATGTATGTTGGGCCTGTGAGCCGTCATGGTGCCGAGCTGCCTGCGCTGCTGCGCATAGCCTGCGATCCGCTGCGGTGGCAACTGCTCACCGAGCTCGCAGCCAGCGACTTGCGCGTCCGAGATCTGATGGCGGTGACGGGCCAGCCACAGAACCTTCTGTCCTATCACCTGCGAGTGCTGCGCGAAGGCGGTTTCCTATCCTCGACGCGCAGCAGCCACGATGCGCGGGAGTCCTACTACCACCTCGACCTGGATCGATTCGCCGATCAACTGGCTGCCGTCGGCGCCGCATTGCACCCGGCGTTGCAACGGCCCACGATGCCGACGGCTCGTGCTGAACGACCGGCGCCCAAAGCACCTCGCGTGCTGTTCATCTGCACCGGCAACAGCGCCCGCTCGCCGATCGCCGAGGCCCTGCTGCAGGAGCGCTCGCACGGGCGCGTCACGACGATGAGCGCCGGCAGCCGGCCCAAGCGCGAGTTGCATCCCGCAGCGGTGCGCGTCCTTCAGGACGAGTACGCCATCGACGTCAGGGGTCGCCGACCACAGCCCTGGGCCGCGATGCTGGATCGCCGGTTCGACTACGTCATCAGCCTGTGCGATAAGGCCCGCGAGGCGTGGACCGAATGTGCGGGACGCCCCCCGCGCGCGCATTGGAGCATCCCCGACCCCGCGGCCAGCGGCGATCACGCCGCTTTCCTTCGCACGGCTCGCGAGATTGACACCCGCATAGGCCACCTGCTGCCATCCCTTGCGTTACCGCCCCAGTAAGGAGATCGCCATGTCCGGATCACCGTCCTACGTCAGCGTCCGCTACCTGGTCGAGGACGTGCGGGCCGCGCTCGACTTCTACACAGCGCATCTCGGCTTCGAGGCGCGCGCCAACGCCGCGCCCGCGTTCGCGGAGGTCGTCCGCGGCCCGCTGCGGCTGCTTCTCTCGGGCCCGGCAAGTTCCGGCTTCCGCGCCACCCCGGAGGAGTCGGCCATGCCCGGCCGCAACCGGATCCATTTGATTGTCGAGGACCTTGACGCCGAGGTCGCTCGGCTCGCCTCGGCCGGCGTGCCGTTCCGCAGCGCCCTGGTGTCCGGCCCAGGTGGGCGCCAGATTCTGCTCGCCGACCCGGCGGGCAATCTGATCGAGCTATTTCAATCCGCGCCCGTCAAGGAGCAGCAGATACCCGCCAATGAATCCATGATCCGCCCTGCGTCGTGATTGGGGACTCCGAGGACATGGTGCCGTTGCCGCTGCCCACTCAACGGCCGCGGCGCAACACCAGGCCCCGCGACGCGCTAGGCCGCCCGATGCCCTACGGAACCGATGGGGCCGTGCCGGGCCAGCCGGCCATGGCTGGATTCGACCCGGACGCCGCGCTCGAGGAGGCGCAGCGCCTGCTCGACGCAGGCCTGCCGTTCCACGCCCACGAGGTGCTCGAGGACACCTGGAAGGCCGCGCCGCCGGATCAGCGTGCTCTGTGGAAGAGCCTGGCGCAGCTTGCGGTCGGGATCACCCACGCTCGGCGCGGGAATGTCGCCGGCGCGCTGGCGCTCATCCGACGGGGAGCCGAGGGCCTGCCGCCGGGCGGCGCCCCCAACGGCGTCGACACCGCCGAAGTGAAGGCGTGGGCGCGCAGGGCCGTCAGCGGGCTTGCCGAAGGCGGCGCGCGGAACGACCTGCCCCCGCTGCGCCTCCGCCCGCCCGCCCAACCCAGCTGGTAGTCAGCCAGGCCGATCACTGCGCGGCTCGGTAGTCGGTGTCGGTCACGTGGTCCAGCCAGGTCACGACCTGTCCGTTGCCGTCGGCTTCCTGCATGGCGATGTGGGCCATGAACCGGTCCGGCGTCGCGCCGTGCCAGTGCTCCTCGCCCGGCTCGATGTAAACGACGTCGCCCGGGCGGATCTCGGTGATCTCCCCGCCCCGATAGGACACGTAGCCGACGCCGTCGGTGACGTACAGGGTCTGCCCCTTGGGGTGGTGATGCCAGGCGGTACGGGCCCCGGGGGCGAAGCGGACGTGCGCGCAGCCGATTGCGGACTGGTCATCGGGGTTGCGGATGGCGTCGATGTAAACCTCGCCGGTGAACCAGTCGGCCGGTCCGCGGCCGGTCGTACCCGAGCTTGGGGTGATCCTCATGCCGATTCCTCCAGATCGCTGACCTTGACCAGGGCCTTGATCGAGCGGCGCTCGTCCATGGCGGCGTAGCCCTCGGCGATGTCGTCGAGGTCGACCGTAAGGTCGAAGACCCGGCCGGGGTTGATCTCCCCGGCGAGCACAGCCCGAAGCAGCTCCGGCTGGTAGGCCCGGGCCGGCGCGGGTCCGCCGCGCATGCCGACGTTGCGGTAGAACGTGCCCTCGGCGTCGAGGGCCACGTCATGCGGGACGCCTACCCGCCCGACGATGGAGCCGGGCCGGGCGATCGCGAAGGCGGTCTTGACCGAGGCGGCGGTGCCGACGCATTCCAGCACGGCGTCCGCGCCGTAGCCCCCGGTCAGGTCCATCAGCGCCTGGACGGCGGCGCCGCCGCGGACGTCGATGATGTCGGTTGCGCCCCATTCCCGGGCCAATGCGTGCCGGTCCTCATGGGTGCTGCCGAGCACGATGATCCGCTTCGCTCCGACCATCCTCGCGGCGAGGACGCCGGACAGGCCGACTGCTCCGTCGCCGACCACGGCCACGGTGTCCCCGGCCTCGACCTCGGCGCTGACCGCCGCGTGGAAGCCGGTGGCCATCACGTCGGTCAGCGCGAGCAGCGAGGCCAGCGTCTCGTCGGAGAAGCCAGTGCCGGGCACCGGGACGAGGGTGCCGTCGGCGTGGGGCACACGGACGAACTCGGCCTGGCCGCCGTCGCCGTCGCCGCCCTGGCCGAAGAACCCCCCGTGCAGGCAGGCGGTCTGGAAGCCGTTCTCGCAGTTCTCGCACGTGCCGTCGCTGTAGGCGAACGGCGCGATCACGAAGTCCCCGGCCTTCACCGTGCTCACGTCCGCGCCGACCGAGTCGACGACGCCGATGAACTCGTGGCCGACCCCGCCATGCGCCAAGTCGCTGATTCCCCGGTAGAACCACAGGTCCGACCCGCACACACAGGCCAGCACCACCCGGACGATCGCGTCGGTCGGCGCATCAACCTCGGGCTTCGGCCGCTCCTCGACGACGATCCGGCCCTTGCCCTTGAAGATTGCTGCCTTCACTGTTTCCTCCTGTTGATGTGCGCAGTAATGCGCCGGCCCTTCCGGTTGCCGACACGGGCGCCGATCAGGTAGTTAGGCTGCGATGCTCACGGTGATCGCGGCGCTTGGTGATGAACACCGACCATGCAACCCCTCGACGCGACGGTGCGGGAGGGCGAGCTGACAGGGGGTACAAGCTCGCCCTCCCTGATAGTGCGGGGCGACGTAGCGTGGACGGGGTGGACAACCGAGCCGAGATCCGTGACTTCCTGGCGACCCGTCGGGCCCGGATCACACCCGAGCAAGCCGGCCTGCCCAGCAGCACCCGGCGACGGGTCCCAGGCCTGCGGCGCGAGGAGGTCGCCGTACTGGCAGGGGTGAGCACCGACTGGTACGTGCGCCTGGAACGCGGGCACATCGCCGAAGTTTCGGAGTCCGTGCTCGAGGCAGTTTCACGGGCGCTGCGCCTGGATGAGGCCGAGCACGCCCATCTGCTCGACCTGGCCCGCGCCGCCCGGCCCACGCGGACACCACGTCGCCGGGTGAAGCCCATGGTGAGGCCCAGCGTGCAGTGGATGCTGGACGCGATGACCGGGGCCGCCGCGTTCGTGCGGAACGGCCGCATGGACATCATGGCCGCCAACCCGCTAGCCCGGGCCCTGTATTCGCCGCTGTTCCTCGAGCCTGGCGAGCCGGTCAACATTGCCCGGTTCCAGTTCCTCGACCCAGCCGCACGCGTGTTCCATCCCACCTGGGAGCAGGCGGCGGACACCACCGTCGCGATCATGCGCACTGAAGCGGGCCGTGACCCGCACAACCGCGAGCTCGCCGACCTCGTGGGCGAGCTGTCCATGCGAAGCGATGAGTTCCGCGTCCGCTGGGCCGGCCACAACGTCCGCCTGCACCACACCGGACCCAAGCAGTTCCACCACCCCATAGTCGGCAATCTCAACCTGGTGTTCGAGGCGGTCGAGCTGCCTACCGACGAGATGAGCGGCCTGAGCCTCACCGTCTACACGGCCGAGCCGGGCACCGAGCCCGCCGAGAAGCTCGCCCTGCTGGCCAGCTGGGCCGCCACCAACGACCACCTGAACCCGGCCATCCCCCGCCACACGGGCGTCGACTGAGCCAGCTATCGATCGGACGCCCCGCCCGTCCGCGCCGCGGAACAGGAGAATCATCGTGGCCCGCAAGACAGCAACGACCACCCCCGTGGAGCTGGACGACGTGATGGCGTTCGTTCGCCCACGCCATCGCATGATCGCCATCACCGCCCGCGCCGATGACTGCCCGCAAGCGTCGCCGGTCACCGGTGGTGTCGACGCCAAGGATCAACCCGTCGCGCTGGGGCCCGATCGCGACCGGTGGCTTCCCGCCGCGCGTCACGCCGTGACGTCGGCCGCACCTGCCCGCACCCACCCGGCCCCGGCCCACCCGCAGAAGATGCCATGGCCCGCGCTGATGCTGCTCGCCGCAATGGGCTTCATCCTGGTCGCCGCCGAGACCATGCCGGCCGGTCTGCTCCCTGTCATCGCGGCCGGCCTAGGCACCAGCGAGGGCACAGTCGGACAGTTCATCAGCGTCTGGGCGCTCGGCACAGTGATCGTGA
>JAOPVO010000153.1 GCA_025966155.1 Pseudonocardiales bacterium | reverse complement strand
TTCAACAGCACGCAATGGGATTGGCGCCCCATCGTGTGGGGCGCGGCCATCGCCTCGATGGTCGTCGGCTCTGTCCTGGGCCTCACCCAGACCGACCTCAAGCGCCTGCTTGCGTACTCCTCGATCGCCCACGCCGGCTTCATCCTCGTCGGCGTGATCGCGATGTCCGAGGAGGGACTGGCCAGCATGATGTTCTACCTGGTCACCTACGGCTTCACCACGATCGCGGCCTTCGGGCTGATCACGCTGGTCCGTACCGGCGACGGCGAGGCCACCCAGATGGCGCAGTGGGCCGGCATGGCCAAGAAGTCCCCGCTCATCGCCGGGACCATGACCATCCTGCTGCTAGCTATGGCCGGCATCCCGCTCACCAGCGGATTCACCGGCAAGTTCTTCGTGTTCCGCGCCGCGTATCACGATGCCGGGCCGCTGGTCGTCATCGCGCTACTGGCTTCAGCGGTGGCGGCGTTCTTCTACCTGCGCATAATCGTGGTCATGTTCTTCGCCGAGCCGCAGGTCGATGGCCCGACCATCGCCGTGCCGTCGGCGCTCACGACCATAGCGCTGACCATCGGCGTGGCCGTGACCATCGTGCTGGGCGTCGCCCCGCAGCCGATCATCGACCTCGCGCAGAAGGCCGCCACGTTCTATGCGTGATCGCCCCGCTCGTCGTCGTCCGGTTCGGCACCGCCGCCCGTCATGAGCACACGTCGATGAGCCCCGCAGGCGCAGGCACGCTGGGCATCCTCTTCGATGACCCGCAGCTCGAGGCGTCGGTGCGGTCGCGGCTGGACGATGTCGAGGCGGCGCTGAGCGCGGCGGTGCAGTCTGACGACGACTTCGTCTCCTCGGTTGCCCGTCACCTCGTCGACGCCGGCGGCAAGCGGTTCCGGCCGTTGATCGCCGTGCTCAGCGCGCACTTCGGCGATGCCACGGGCGACGGGGTGGTGCTCTCGGCGGTGGTCATGGAGCTCACGCACCTGGCGACGCTTTACCACGACGACGTCATGGACGAGGCGCTGCTGCGCCGCGGGGCCGAGTCGGCAAACTCCCGGTGGGGCAACACCGTCGCCATCCTGACCGGCGACTTCCTTTTCTCCCGGGCATCGAACATCTTGGCCGATCTAGGACCGGATGCTGTCCGGATCCAGGCCCGGACCTTCGAGCGGCTGGTCGTCGGCCAGATCCGGGAGACTGTGGGCCCCGGGCCCGGCGTCGACCCGGTCCAGCATCACCTCGCGGTGCTGGCCGATAAGACCGGCTCGCTCATCGCGGCGTCGGCCGAGCTCGGCGGGCTCTACGGCGGGGTCGGCGGCGACATCGTCGACGCCCTGCGCGTCTACGGCGAGCAGATCGGCGTGGCCTTCCAGATCTCCGACGACATCCTCGACCTCACCTCGGAGGCCGGCCAGTCCGGCAAGACCCCGGGCACGGACCTGCGCGAGGGCATTGCCACCCTCCCGGCGCTGGTGGAGCTGGCCGGCGCCGACCCGGCCCAGGCCCGGCTGCGCGAGTTGCTGACCCGGCCGCTGCCCGACGACATCGAGCACGCCGAGGCCCTGGCGGCGCTGCGAGCCTCGGACGGGCTGCATCAGGCCCGCCTGGCGCTGGCCCGGTACGCCGAGGCGGCCCGGGAGTCCCTGCGCGCGGTGCCCGATGTGCCGGCGCGGGCGGCGCTCCATGCGCTCTGCGACTTCGTCACCGTCCGAACCGGCTGAGCGCCCCCTTCGCCGAGCCACCTGCTGCGATCGGTATTGCCGTGAACCTTCCCGAGCATCCGCCCGTGGAGTCCGACGTGGGCATGCACGGCCGGGCGGACGGCCTCGAGGGCGACGACGCGTCCTTGAACATCGCGGCTGGCGCGCTCGGCCCGGCGGGTGCCATTGGGCCTTCCGGCCCAGTAGGCGGGGCGAGCACCCCAGGCGCGACCGACACCGCGGGCGTCGTCTCGACTGGCTCAGCGCGGGCCAGCCGTCTCGACGACCGCGAGATGCGCGACCTCCAGGCTGAGCACGGCGTTGCGCTCAGGATCGTCGCGCTGCGTATGTGCGACGGCGATGTCGGGCGGGCCGATGACGCGGTTCAGGAGGCGTTCATCCGGGCCTGGCAGCACCCGGAGGTGCTCGACGCCTCCCGCGGCTCGACTCGGGGCTGGCTGCTGACCACGATCCGCCGGATCCTCGTCGACGCGCATCGAGCCCGGGAGGCGCGGCCGATCGTGGCGACCGACATCGTGCCCGAGCTGCCCTATCGGACCGCCGCGGTCTCCGACGTCGATCGGATGCTGGAGCAGACCGTGGTGCTCGACGCGCTGGCGGCACTGGCCTATCCGCACCGCGAGGCCATCGTGGAGTGCTACTACCGCGGCAGCACCGTCGTCGAGGCCGCCCAGCGCCTAGGGGTGCCGCCCGGGACCGTCAAGAGCCGGCTCTTCTACGGACTGCGCGCCCTGCGCAGCGCACTGCAGGAACGGGGGGTGCACGCATGACCCCGCCGCCGAGCCGCCGCGCGGGCGAGCCGAGCCGCGCCGGCCAGGCCCAGCACCCCGAGGCCGAGCTGGGGGCGTACCTGCTCGCTGCGCTGCCGCCCGAGCAGGAAGCCGACCTCGAGCGCCACGTGCTGGGATGCGCGCTGTGCCAGGACCGGCTGGTCGAGCTGTCCGAGGTGCTCCCCGCGCTGGGCCACGTTGCCATCGAGGACGCCATCGCGTTGATCGATGGCCCGGCGTCAGCCGTCCCGGAGTCGGCGCCCGGCCTTGTGTCCGCGTCCACCGCCTCGGCCACGCCCACCCGCTCCGAGGCCAGCGTCTTGTCGGCTGAGCCGATCCGCAGCGGGGCGACGTCCCGTGCGCTCGCTCGATGGCGGGTCGCAGCGGCGGCTGGGGGAGTCGCGGCGGCCGCCGCGGCGGCGATCCTCGTTGCCGTGGTCATCGGATCGAACGACGAGACCTCGGGACAGGCCGCCGGACCGACGGCATCATCCAGTGCGAGCGTCGTGCCGGTCGCCTTCGTCGGTGTGTTCCCGTACACCGGCGACGATCAGGTGACGGTGCGGGCATGGAACAGTCCCGGCGGCACCGACATCGCGGTGCAATGCCACAACGACCGCATCCGGCCGGCGGTCATCGACCCCAACGGCGCTACGTACGAGCTCTGGGCCCTGCGCGATGACGGGGTCAGCTACAAGGTCAGTTCGTGGAAGACCGTCTACGGCGATGCCACATTCCCGGGCCGGCTGGATTTCCCGGTCGACCGGATCACGTCATTCGAGCTGCGCTCGGCCGGAGAGGTCCTGTCCGTCGTCCGGTAGGCGGTCGTGCGGCTGGCGAGCGCGTTGGCGGTTGGCAGGGCTTCGGGATATGCGGCTTAGCCGTGCTCCCTGGTGAGCAGGTTCCAGTCGATCAGCAGCTCCAGGAATTCATCGGCCGCGCGGTCGTACATGATTGCCAGGGCGCGCAGATCGTCCGAGCGCAGCGACATGATCCGGTTGCCGAAGTCGCCCCGCTCGACCTGGATGCTGGAGACGAATCGTCGAAGCGGGCCGCCGCGGTCCTCATCGAGCGACTGAAGCACCGTGAGATCCAGCACGATGCGCGGCGACTCGTCGGCGCGCAGCGGAGAAGTGCGTCCGCCCGGCAGAAGCTCATTGATCGGCACACCATAGAAGTCGGAAAGGTCGGCCAGGCGCGTCACCGAGATGCTGCGATCGCCGCGCTCATAGGAGCCGATGACCACCGCCTTCCACTTGCCGTCGGACTTGCGCTCGACCGCCTGCAAGGACATGCCCTGCTGCGACCGGATAGCCCGAAGGCGCGCGCCGAGCTCCTTGGCGTACACCCTGTCGTCGGCGGACTCCGCGTCGTCGCTCGCTGCCATTTGTCCCTTGCTCCCTCACTGCCCGCGTGCGCCGCGGATCTGCCTTGTCAACGTCGCTAGACGTCAACACGTTGCAGTCACGGCGATTCGCCTCGTGGACCGTAGCGGTCCGAGCGAGGGCTATGGAAGCTTCTGCCCCCGAACGGCTAGTTGAGAGTAGATCAGTCCTGTATGGGCGATGTGTGCGAGATCTCTGTGATCTCAGCCGATGCCACGTCGAAGATGAACCCACGCACCGAATTGCGGTGCTCGAGCCATAGGCTCTGCTTGATCCGATCGACGGATATCCGCACGTCCAATTCGAGGTCCGTGAATCCCGGTACGCGCCATTGCGGCTCGATCCCCGACTCCTTCGTCAGGCGATAGCGGAACTCGACGTCATCGAAGTTGAACATCCCGCACTCGGTGTGATGGATGACGGCTATCTCGCGCGTGCCCAGCAGCCGTTGGCTGATGGCAAGGGAGCGCAGTACGTCGTCCGTCACCACGCCCCCGGCGTTCCGGATTAGGTGGGCGTCGCCGATCTGCAGCCCCAGCGCGCCGAAGAGGTCCAGGCGGGAGTCCATGCAGGTCACGACGGCCAGGTGCAGCGCCGGCGGCGTCGGGCGCGGTCCGGGGAACGTCTGGGCGTACTGGCGATTCGACTCGATGACGTGATCGATCACGGACTCGAGCGGGGGCTGGGGGAGCTCTGGACTATCGGGCACGATCCTCAGTGAACCGCGCAGCCGCCCGTGCGCACAACGCACGGGGCCAGTGGCGAAAGCCACGTCGCCGGCGGGCTGGCCGCCGGGCGCGCCGACGCCCAGCTCAGCCGCCGCGCACAGCAGAGCAGCGCGCACAGCAGGGCAGCGCGCACAGCAGGGCAGCGTGCACCGCTCGGCAGCGGCGAAGCTCAGTCACCGCGCACAGCGAGCCCCGGGAACGACCGGCGCCTACCGCGACGTTAGCGAGTATGTGCACTCAGGGACGAACGCTCTCAAGACGGCCGTGCTGTTCGGCGCGCTCGGCGGATTGTTTCTCGCGGTCGGCTACCTCATCGGGGGATCGACCGGGCTGACCATCGCCTTGGTCCTGGCCCTCGGCATCAACGGGTTCACCTACTTCTTCTCCGACAAGATCGCCCTGCGCTCCATGCGGGCCCGGCCCGTCAGCGAGGCCGAGCAGCCGCAGATGTATGCGACCGTCCGTGAGCTGGCCACGGCTGCACGGCAGCCCATGCCGCGGCTCTACCTCTCCCCGACCCAGGCGCCCAACGCGTTCGCCACCGGCCGCAGCCCGCGCAAGGCCGCGGTGTGCTGCACCGAGGGCATCCTGACGATCCTCGACCAGCGGGAGCTCCGGGCGGTGCTCGGCCATGAGCTGTCCCACGTCTACAACCGGGACATCCTGATCTCCTCGGTTGCCGCGGCGATCGCAACGGCCATCACCTACCTGGCCCAGTTCGGTTTGCTGTTCAGCGGCGGGCGCAACCGCAACGGCAACCCGATCGCCGCGTTGCTCATGGTGTTCCTGGCGCCGCTGGCGGCCGCCGTGGTCCTGCTGGCAATCAGCCGGCGTCGCGAGTACCAGGCCGACGCATCCGGCGCGGAGCTGAGCAGCGACCCGCTGGGGCTGGCCAGTGCCCTGCGCAAGCTGGAGCTGGGCACGCAGGCCGCGCCGCTGCCGCCCGAGCCGTCGCTGCAGAGCACGAGCCACCTGATGATCGCCAACCCGTTCCGCGGCGGCGCGGGGATGCGCAAGCTGTTCTCGACGCACCCCCCGATGGCCGATCGGATCGCCCGTCTCGAGGAGATGGCCCGCACCGACCCGCAGTACTGGCAGTAGCTGGCTGGCCTGGAATCGAACCGGTGTTATGCGGGGTGGATAGTCGACTCCCACGTAGCACCCGTCGCGGATGACCGGTGTCTTGGCTAGCGGTAGTTGGTGAACTGCAGCGCCACGCCGTAGTCACCGCCCTTGAGCAGGGCGATCACGGCCTGGAGGTCATCCTTCTTCTTCGCCGTCACGCGCAGCTGGTCGCCCTGAATCGAGGCCTGGACGCCCTTAGGCGCCTCGTCGCGCACCGCCTTGGCGATCACCTTGGCTTGGTCGCTGGTGATGCCCTGCTGGAGCGTCGCGGTGATGATGTACTGCTTGCCCGAGGCCTTCGGCTCCGATGCATCGAGGGACTTAAGGCTGATCGACCGCTTGATCAGCTTCTCCTTGAACACCTCCAGGACCGCGGTGGCGCGCTCCTCGGTGTCGGCCTTGATCGTCATGCCGAGCTCCCCCGACCAATCGATCGAGGCGTTGGTCCCGCGGAAGTCGAACCGCTGCGCGACCTCCTTGGCGGCCTGATTCAAGGCGTTGTCGATCTCCTGGCGATCGATCTTGCTCACGACGTCGAACGACGGATCTGCCATAACCGGTGCATCCTCTCGCTTGTAGCCCCTCGATTGGCTGGGCGGGGCGGTGACCTGTAAGGTTCCGGGCTGCGTCATCCGGACTCACGCGCGGGGCAATTCCCGCGTTGCGGCCGGACGTCGAACCCAGGCGGGTTGCCCGAGTGGTCAAAGGGAGCGGTCTGTAAAACCGCCGGCTCAGCCTACGTTGGTTCAAACCCAACACCCGCCACAGTCGCCTCCGTCGGCGCCGCGAACAGCGGCGCCGCCGGGTGGCCGCTGGCCCCGATTGCGAAGCATGAGCCGCCCTTGCAGCTAATCAGGGACTTCACATGCGCCGTCCAGCCGGCATATTGCTCCGCGCATCCCGGCGATGCATACTTAACGCGCCCTGGTGGTCGTTCCCCCGTGCGATCACCAGGGTTTTTATCTGCCCAAACGACGGCGGGACGCGCTACGACGACGCCGGCACCACCGACTGCGGTGCCTGGCATGAGTGCTGCGCGTGAACTGAGCTCTACTGATTTCCTGCTGCCGACGCGGTCATGTAATGTCGTTGCGGCATGTCGCACGGTCGCGGGCTACCACCCCGTGGGTTCCACCGTGTTCTATCGCCCCCTTAGCTCAGACGGCAGAGCGTCTCCATGGTAAGGAGAAGGTCTACGGTTCGATTCCGTAAGGGGGCTCTGGCAGGCGGGTCGCACTCGTCGGATTCCTCGGGCGACTGCTCGTCGGCGCCGGCATGTGAGGCACGACCGGTCGGCCAGTGCGGCGGAGTAGCTCAGCTTGGTAGAGCAAGCGGCTCATAATCGCTGTGTCGCCGGTTCAAGTCCGGCCTCCGCTACAGCTCCGCCCAACGGAGCCGCCCAGTCAGGGCGACGTCGTCGGGCAAGCACATCCAGCACGAGTACATCCAGCACGAGCGCTTCGCGTTACTCGGCATTACCCTGAAGGCAACGCAAGCTCCGCAGCACCGGATTCGCACCACCGGATTTCTGCAGCATCTGAGCTCGCACCACCGCACCACCCCTGAGCGCGCACGCCTGTGCTTCATGCGCTCCGACCGAAAGGCAGTTCCCCGTGGCCGCCACCGATGTTCGTCCGAAGGTCACGCTGGCCTGCCAGGACTGCAAGCACCGCAACTACATCACCAAGAAGAACCGGCGCAACGATCCCGACCGGCTCGACATGAAGAAGTTCTGCTCGACCTGCGGGCACCACACGGATCACCGCGAGACTCGCTAGAGCGGACAGTCGCTGCGCCCGCCCCGTGCTCAGGCACCGGGGACGGGCGCATCGTCACGTATGGACACTTCTTTCGCAGGGCGCGTCTATCCGCCGAGCCAGCCCTATGAGGTCGGCCGCGAGAAGATCCGCGAATTCGCCGACGCTGTCGGCGCCGCGCACCCGGCCCACCGAGACCCGGCCGTGGCCCGGGCGCTTGGCTACCCGGACGTCATCGCCCCGACGACCTTCGCGATCATCGTCACGACCTCCGCCGCTGATGTGGTGGTCTACGACCCGCTGCTCGGCTTGGACTACACCCGCGTCGTGCACCGGGACCAGCGCTTCGTCCAGCGCCGGCCGCTGCACGCCGGGGACGTCGTCACCGTCACCGTCACCGTCGAATCGGCCCGGATCGTCGCCGGCAACGCGCTGTTGAGCACGCGCGGCGATGTCTACGGCGCTGATGGCGAGCTCATCACATCCGCCTATGCCAGCCTCGTCTCGCGCGCGGTGCAACTGTGAGCGACCTAGATCCGAGCGGCGCAGATCCGAGCGGCGCAGATCCGAGCGGCGCAGGTCCGAGCGGCGCAGACCCGACCGGGCCGCGAGCCTTCGACTCCGTGGCCGTGGGCGATGCTCTCGCAGCCGTATCGGTCACCCTGACCCGCCGCGACCTCATTCGGTATGCCGGGGCGTCAGGTGACTTCAACGTCATCCACTGGGATGAGCGCTCGGCCGTCGCCGTCGGTCTCCCCGACGTGATCGCGCACGGGATGCTGACCATGGGTCAGGCGCTTCAGGTCGTCACCGACTGGCTGGGCGACCCGGGGCGCGTCCTGGAGTACGGGGTCAGCTTCAAGCGGCCGGTTGTCGTCGATGCCCTGCTGGGGGCCACCCTGCAGTTCGCGGGCAAGGTGCTCTCACTTGATGAATCGGCACGGACCGCCGTTGTCGAGATCGCGGCGACCGAGAACGGACAGGCGGTGCTGGGCCGGGCACGGGCAACGGTCCAGCTTGCCTGACGGGCCGGCCGGTCGCGCCTCGCAGCGGGCCGCCCATAGTGTGGGTGCGGTGACATGGTCGCGGCGGACGCGGATTGCCCTGCTCAGCGCGGCAATGGCCTTGGTACTCAGCATTGCCAGTTGCACCGGATCCACCGCCGGGGACGGCTCGCTCGCAGGGAGCTCCGCCCCTGGTGAGATCGCCAGCGACTCGCCTTCGCCATCGCCGTCGGGCTCATCGGGATCGCCGAGCCCCGATAACTCGGACTCCCCGAATGCCTGCCCGTCCAAGCCGATCGCCCCCGACGCGAAGCGCCCCGTCGTCGACCTGAAATTCGACGTCGCCGCCGATCTGTCCACGGTGCAGGGCAGCGAGAAGGTCGTGTTCACCCCGGATCTGGCCGTCGACGAGCTGGTGTTCCGTCTCACCGCCAACACCGCGCCCAGCGTCGATGAGGGCAACAAGGTCCAGGTGCTCAGCGCGTCGGCGGACCACGGCGGCCAGGCGCCGAGGTACGAGTCGGCCGATGCCTCCGACGAGACGCAGGGCGGGCTGCTGATCATCCCGCTCGGGAAATCCGTGCCCGCCGGCACGGCAATCACCGTCGACATCACCTTCATCGTCACCCTTGGGCTGAACTCGTTCGACCGCTTCGGGCGGGGCGGCGGCTTCGCCTGGTTCGCCAGCGCCCATCCGCTGCTGGCCTGGGAGCGCGGCGTCGGGTGGCACACCGAGCCGATGCTGCAATTCACCGCGGAGAGCGCGACGTCCGAGGCCGCTGACACCACCGTGTCGGTCACCGCGCCGAGCAACCTGAAGGTCCTGATGTCGGGGAATCCGTTGACGGGCGAGCCAGCGGGGGAGCGGACCCGGTGGTCGGGGTCCCTTGCGGCCGCGCGCGATGTCAGCGTCTCGGTGGGGCCATTTGCCGTCAACGACGTATCGGTCGATGTCGGGGGCTCGGCGCCGGTGGCGCTGCGGGTCGGCGCGCCCACGCAGGCCGTCGCCGATCGGCTGCAGACCGAGTTCGTCCGGGCGCTGACCGACCTGTCGGCCGTGCTGGGCCCGTACCCGTTCCCGTCGCTATCGGTGGCGCGCCTGCCCGGCAGCGGCGGCGGGATCGAGTATCCCGGCGCGATCCTCATGCTCGATTCATCGACGCTAGTTGTCGTTCACGAGACTGCGCACCAGTGGTTCTACGCGATGGTCGGCAACTCCCAGGCCGAGCACGCGTGGCTGGACGAGGCGTTCGCATCGTGGGCCGAGCAGGTCGTCGACGACGACCCGCCTCCGGCCAGCACGCTCAAGCAGATGGGCGTCGTCGATACGCCCACCGCCGACTATGGATCGAACGAGAACGACTATTACTTCGTAACCTATGATAAGGGGGCTGCAGCCCTCCATGCGGCCAGCGACGCCGTAGGGGCCGACAAGTTCGAGTCCGCGATCCGCTGCTACATCAACGCCAATGCGTGGACGATCGCCGATCCGGAGAACCTCGAGGATGCCTTGGCCGGTCTGCCCGGCGCGGTCGCCATCCTGCAGGACGCCGGGGCCCTGCGTTAGCTGCCGGCATGGTGCCAGGTCGTCAGCCCATCGGCGGCACTGTGGCGGTCCTTGGAGCTGCATCAACGACACCCCCCTGGAGCTGCATCAAGACACACAGCCGCGACCGGCTGCTGCTCGAAGGGAGCAGGCCGGACGTGGCTGTGTCGGTTGATGTGCTGTCTATGGAGTGAGGGGTCAGCCTTCGGCGATGAGCTTGGCGATCCGGCTGATGCCCTCGGCCAGGTTGTCGTCGCCCAGGGCGTAGGACAGCCGGAGGTAGCCCGGGGTGCCGAACGCCTCGCCGGGGACAACCGCGACCTCGACCTCGTCCAGGATGATCGCCGCGAGCTCGGCGGACGAGGTGGCCACCCGCCCGCGGAGGGACTTGCCGAGCAGGTCCTTGACCGACGGGTAGACGTAGAACGCGCCGTCGGGGGTCGGGCAGACGATGCCGGGGATCTCGTTCAGCATGCTGACGATGGTCTTCCGGCGGCGGTCGAACGCGGTGCGCATCTCGGCGACGGCCTCGAGGCCGCCGTTCAGCGCTGCGATCGCCGCGCGCTGGGAGATGTTCGAGACATTGGACGTCGCATGCGACTGCAGGTTCGTCGCGGCCTTGACGATGTCGGCCGGGCCGATCAGCCACCCGACGCGCCAGCCGGTCATTGCGTACGTCTTGGCGACGCCGTTCAGCACGATGACCTTGTCGCCCAGTTCCGGGACCACCGTGGCGATGGAGACATTGCGCGCGTCCCCGTAGACCAAGTGCTCGTAGATCTCGTCGGTGACAACCCAGAGGCCGTGCTCGGCCGCCCACTGGCCGATCGCGGTGACCTGCTCCGGCGGGTATACGGCGCCAGTCGGGTTGGAGGGCGAGACGAACAGCAGCGCCTTGGTGCGCTTCGTCCGGGCCTTCTCCAGCTGCTCGACCGTGGCGAGGTAGCCGCTGGTCTCATCGGTGACGACGGTGACCTGCTTGCCGCCCGCGAGCTGGATCGTCTCGGGATAGGTGGTCCAGAACGGGGCGACCACGATGACCTCGTCGCCCGGGTCCAGCAGCGCGGCGAAGGCGTTGTAGACGGCCTGCTTGCCGCCGTTGGTCACCAGCACCTGGTTCGCGCCGATCTCGTACCCGGTGTCGCGCCTGGTCTTGGCGACGATGGCGTCCTTGAGCTCGGGCAGCCCGCCAGCCGGGGTGTAGCGGTGGTTCCTGGGGTCGCGGGCAGCGGCGATAGCGGCCTCGACGATGTAGTCCGGCGTCGGGAAGTCAGGCTCCCCGGCGCCGAACCCGATCACGGGTCGCCCAGCGGCCTGGAGGGCCTTGGCCTTGGCGTCCACGGCCAATGTGGCGGACTCGGCGATGGCGGCGATGCGGTCTGAGACGCGGATACCCATGGCCTCAATTGTGGCAGACCGCGCGAGCCGGTTCCCGACTGCGTTGCGTCCGCCAACCGCCCGCGCCGGCGGCTATGAGGCCCCGGGCGCTCCGTGCACAACCAGCACCGGGCACTTGGCGTGAGCCGCGACGGCGGAGCTGACGGAGCCCAGCAGCAGGCCGGTGAACCCGCCGTGCCCACGGCTGCCCACCACGATCATCTGCGCATCGGCGCCTTCCTCGAGCAGCACCTTCGTCGGCTGGCCCTGGGCCACGACCAGGTCGATGTTCGCGGGCCGCTCGGCACCGGCGAAGGCGGCATCGACGGTCTCGGTCAGAACGCGCGATGCGTCCCCCTTGGGGTCCCAGTTGTCGGGGAAGTAGGTGTCGCCGTACACGGGCGAGACGGACCAGGTCATGACGGCGGTGATCCCCGCGCCAGTGGCGCCGCTGATCCGCGCGGCCCAGCGCAGCGCCTCCTTGGAGGGCTCCGAGCCATCGACTCCGACGATGATGCGGCCCGCGGTCGGCGCCGGGGTGCGCGCCGCGGTTGCAGCAGCGGCGGCGGTATCGGTGGTGGTTGCGTCGGTGGGTGTGCTCATAGCGCGCCTCTTTGCGTGCAAGGGGCCGTGGGCTCTGGCGGATGACCGCCCGGCTCACCGACCCGCGGTGTATCTCAAGCCTTCCACTCGATGATCTTCGCAATGCGCGCGGGGCCGGTTCCATGAATCACTGCGACCGCTGCGGGGACGCGGAATATCGGACGGTCACGCCAGCACGACGTCGGTGATCTGGTAGCCGTACTCCTTGTCGGAGATGTTCTCGAGCGGGTCGACGTTGACCCGATTCGGCCAGTCCTGATTGTTCGGCCAGTCTTCGTCGACGTTGAACGCCGAGAGGTCGTCCGCCGCGTCGATGACGTCGATGACGTCGCTGATCGTCACCAGCAACCTCTTGTTGCCGGCCGGTACCCCAGCCTCAAAGCGGGAGCCGGCCTCCACATAGACCGCCCGGACCGCCTCCCGGTCCTCCACGGTGACGCGCACCGGCGCGCCGCTATCGGGCCTGGCGCAAGAGGGTGAGCGTGTACTCGTAGTCCGTCGCGATCAGGGGAGGGTGCAGGGGAATCGACGGCCCATAGGTCTGCGGGCCGATGGGATTCCAGCTGTCGATCTGCGCCGCGCAGCCGGCCGCGACCGCGGCGATGGCGTCGGCGGCGATAGCGGCGAAGGCGAGGCGGGCGCTCAATCGGGACATGCCCCTAAGACGGGCGGGACGGTACCGAGCGTTCCACCTCCCACCAGACCGGCCGCCCGACCCACTGGCCAGCCGATTCACTGACCGGCCGATTCACCGACCGGTCAGCCGCGCCGACCGTCGGGTCCGAAAGTCCGACTGATGCAGTCACGCTGCCGCCGCCGTGCCGAGGATCAGCCCGTGCACGGTTCCGTTGGGGCTGATGATCTCGATGCCCAAGTGGGTTCGGCGCAGCGTCCAGCCGCCTTCGTGCAGCAGATGGTGATGGAACGCGCAGAACGACAGCAGATCCTCAAGATCGGTGTTGCCGCCGCGACCCCACGGCTTCTCGTGGTGCGCTTCGGTCCACTCAGGCGGTAGATCGCACCCGGTGAATAGGCAGCCACCATCGCGGGCCATCCGGGCGAGGTTCTGCGCGGGCGAGGCCAGCCGGCGGGCTCTGCCCAGGTTCAGCACGCGGTTCGGCCCCGATGTGACCAAGCGGATGAGCTGCGCGCTGCAGCCGATCCGGCGCAGCGTCTCGTCGAGGATGGGACCGCCCCAATCCAGCTCCGCGGGCGGCGGCGGCCGACCCGGATCGTGGGGACACGGGCCCATCCGGCCGCGGGTGTGGCCCGCCGACTGCGCTCCCTTACCCCCAGCCCAGTTGGGCCCGGCCGCGCCGTCAGACAGGTTGTCCGTTGGGCTGACGGTCGGGTCGTTCGCCGCACTGTCAGGCGCGTTGTCGGTCGGGTCGTTCGTCGTGCTGTCACTCGCGTTGTCAGCCTGGTCAGTGCGCAGGTCGTCGTCCGGTTCGTGCGGCCCGGGTCGGGGCCTTCCGTTCGAGTTGCTGCCCAGAGCGTGAGGCTCGTGGTCAGCCACATCGGGAGCCGGATCGCCAGTTGGGTTCCGAGGCGTGGGCTGGGAGTCAGCGAATGCGAAGTCGGGGCCCAGTACGTCGCGGAGGCGCTCGATGTCGACCTTCACCAAGAGGGTCGGCGGCAGGCCAGTGCTCGTCATCGTGCCGGCGGCGCCGATCTCGGCCGCCTTGCCCACGAGCTCGACCAAGGCGTCGACCCGGCGCTGGCCGGTGGTGCGCACGTCGGCAGGCCCGCGCGGCGTCATCATCGGCGTCAGCGCAGTCAGCAGGACCGCGCCGGACACCTCGTCGAGCTGGCCTGATACAGACAAGGATCCGTCGAGCATCGGGGCCAGGGATAGCGTGCGATCGGCCCACCGCTGGGCCGCATCGCTCTGCGCCAGCTCGGGGTCCAGGTATTCCAGCACCCGCCGCGCCGCATGCGCGATCTGGGACGGGTACATCGTGGGCGCGTAGATGGACAGCGTCCGATCGGCCTCGGCCAGCACCTCGGGATCGCGGACATCGCGCAGTGCGCGGGTGATGGCCGTCGCCGCCGTGAAGCTCATCCCGCCCGACGCCAGCACAGCACCCGATGCCGGCAGCCGATCCCGGACCGCCCGGCCGACGGAGACCAAGTCGCGCGCCTCGCCGGGAGAGGCCGGGGTGTTGGCTCGGATCCACGCCGCGGCGGTCGAGAAGCCGTCGGCCAGCGGACCGCCGGCGGACTCGAATGCGACTGCGCGCCGGGCCTGCTCATGCCGCAGGCGGGCGATGAACGTCTCTATAGTCGCCACCTGCTCACCGAGCACGACCCCCGGCAGGCCCGCAACGGCCTCATCGCGCAACGCGTCGAGACCGGTCTGCACCAGCTGCAGTCCGGGCGCGCTCGCGGTGGTCGACATGCCTCAACGGTAGGCGCCGTCAACCCCCTGCATCGCTTTAATTGCAACGGTTGTGGATAGATCAGAGTTATCCCAAGGCCCACCTGAATCGGCTCGGAATTTGTCGGTGGCTTCGGGTACCGGCTCTCGTCAGGGAGGTGGCGGGGCGCGTGCCGGCACCACAGCGATGCCCGGGAAGCGCTCAATCCGGAGATGGGGCGCAGCCGGGTGGGGCCCAGCGGGTTCCCAGTTCGACGTCGGCCACGGTGTAGCCGTACTCCTCGTCGAGCGTGCTGACCTTCGGGGCCACGCTGACCGTTCGGGCCACTGCTGGCCGGGCGGCCAGCTGACACTCACCGAGTCCGCCCTTGTCGTCGTCCGCCACGGCGATCACGTCGTTGAGCGTGAGCCAGGCGAACCTCGCTACCCGTAGTTGGCGAACTTAAGATGCGGATACGTCGGCGCGGGTGGATCCGACGGCCCCGTCCCGGTGCCAGCCGAGAGCCCAGCGCAGCCGGCCAGTGCCAACCTCGCCGTCGCCGTCGCCGTCGCCGTCGCCGTCGCCGTCGCCGTCGTTGCCGTCGCCGTCGCCGTCGTCGTCGTCGTCGTCGTCGTCGTTGCCGTCGCCGTCGCCGTCGCAGCCGTCGCCGCCGCCGTCGCCGCCGCC
>JAOPVO010000144.1 GCA_025966155.1 Pseudonocardiales bacterium | reverse complement strand
CGGGACCGGCGGGCGCGCGCCGTAGCCGCCCATCGCCGGCCGGGGCCGGGCCGGGACGGAGACGATCGGCATCCGCAGGGCGGTGCGGACCTCGTGCAGCTCGGCCAGGAACGCACCGGCGTCGGCCGGGCGGCCGACGGGCTCGCGGCTGGTCGCCCGCTGCACCAGGGCATCGAGCAGCTGCGGGATCGGGCGGGCCTGGCCGGTGCCGGCCGCGTTGGACGGCGCGGGCACGCGGGAGTGGACGTGCTGGTAGGCCACGGCCATGGCCGACTCGCCGCGGAACGGGGCCGCACCGGTGAGCAGCTCGTACAGCACGATGCCCGCGGAGTACACGTCGCTTCGGGCATCGGCGCTGCCCTGCGTGATCTGCTCGGGGGAGCAGTAGGCGACGGTGCCCATCATCACGCCGGCCTGCGTGGCGGCGCGGTCGCTCTCGATGGCCCGGGCCAGCCCGAAGTCCGCGACCTTCACGACGCCGTCATCGGACAGCAGGATGTTCTCGGGCTTGACATCGCGGTGCACGAGCCCGGCCCGGTGCGCCGCGCTCAGCGCCGCGAGCACCGGCGCCATCAGCGACACCGCGGCGGCCGGCTGGAGCGGGCCGATCTCGCGCATCAGGTCGCGCAGGGTGCGCCCGCGCACCAGCTCCATGATGAGGAAGGCGTGGCCGGTGTCGTTGCCCTGGTCGTAGACCGACACGACGTTGACGTGCGACAGGCGGGCGGCGGCGCGGGCCTCGCGGGTGAACCGGTCGACGAACACCGGGTCGGCGCTCAGGGCCGTCGACATGACCTTGATGGCCACAAGGCGGTCGAGGCGCTCGTCGAGCCCGACGTAGACCGTCGACATGCCGCCGTGCGCGAGCATGCTCTGAACGCGGTAGCGCCCTTCCAGCGCGCGCCCCAGCAAGGGGTCGGCGGTCTGCATGGGCACGGCGCGAGTCTATGTCGGCGCTGGGCTCGCGATCCGGTCAACGCGCGGGATCGCCGCTGCGGCCCAGTGGGGCTGATGTGACCGATGAGGCGGAGGTGACTGCCCGAATCGATCGTTCGGCACGTTGGCGGGACCCCCTCCCGTCACCGTGCCGAACGTTGGAGCAGGGCGGGCCGCGCGCCGATAGGGTCGCCTCATGGCGCGCGAGGAGTGGGGCGAGGTGGGCACCGGGGAGCTCCCCGTCTCCACCGGATCGGCGGAGTTCCTGGCTGACGCCGACCGCCCCGGCGGCTGGCTGCTCACCGTCGATCGCGTCCCGCAGTCCTACGTCGACCTCGACGACCCGTCCTACATCGAGTTCGACTACGTCCGGCGCCTCGTCGAGGTCCTGGACGCGATCGAGCCGCCCCCGCCCGCGCCACTGGCGATCACGCACCTCGGCGGCGGGGCCGGCACCCTGACCCGCTACCTGGCCTGGCGGCGGCCGGGCTCGCCGCAGATCGTCTGCGAGCCCGATGCCGCGCTGACTGAGCTGGTGCGCGCGCGCCTGCCGTTCCGCCGCGATGTGCGGGTGCGGATCCGCCCCGTCGACGGCCGGTCCGGGCTGGCGGGCCTGCGCGACGGCAGCGCCGACGTCATCGTGCTGGATGCCTACCTCGGGGGCCGCACGCCGGCCGACCTGACCACGCAGGAGTTCTTCGCCGACGCGGCGCGCGTGCTCGCCCCGAGCGGGGTGCTGGTGGCCAATCTTGCCGACGGCGGCCCGCTGTCCTACGTCCGGCGGGTCGCGGCGTCGGCATTGCCCTCGCTGCCGAAGCTCGCGCTGCAGATGGACCCCGCTGTCCGGCGCGGCAAGCGGTTCGGCAATGTCATCCTGAGCGCCTCGCGGGTCCCACTGCCGCTGGAGTCGATGCGCCGCGCGGCCGCCGGGGCGATGTTCCCGGCTGCGGTCATGGCCGGGCGCGAGCTCGCCGACCTCTATCGCTCGGCGACGCCCTTCGCCGACTCCGATTCCGCCCGCTCGCCCGAACCGCCCGACAGCACCTGGCGCGTGCGCTGAGCCCGAGCGTGCGATCCTTCAGGGCATGAGCGAGACCCCCGCGCCGAGCCCGTCGAGCATCGACCTCCTGCCCCTGCCCGACGTGGCGCTGCTGCTCGACGAGGGCATCATCAAGGTCGAGCAGCACGTCAAGGACGATGTGCTGATCGTCGTCCGCAACGACGCCGGCATCCGCACCATCCCCGCCCTGTTCATCCAGGACGGGGCGATCGTCAAGCACCTCGACGCCGTGATCCGGCTGCTGCGCGATGCCCGGTACACCGACGCGGAGGTTGTCGAGTGGCTGCACCGCGTCGACGACACGCTGCCGGGCAGCCCGATCCAGGCGCTGCGGGCCGACCGCAGCCGGGAGGTCAAGCGACGGGCGCAGGCCGAGCTCTGAGCGCGCCCGGCCCCGCGATCCGATGAGCCACCTGGTCTACGTCGGGCTGCTCGCAGCCTGCCTGATCGCGACGCTGCCGCTGGAGATCGTGCTGCGCACCCGGGTCTACGCCCGATGGCGGCGGTTGCTGCTCGCGCTCATCCCGACGGTGGCGGTGTTCAGCCTCTGGGACATCTACGCGATCGCCGCCGGGCACTGGACGTACGACCGCCGCTACCTGACCGGCATCGACCTGCCCGGCCATCTGCCGCTGGACGAGGTGCTGTTCTTCGCCGTGACGCCGACCTGCGCGATCCTGACGCTGGAGGCTGTGCGCCGGCGCCGCCCGCACTGGCTCATCGGCGACGAGAGATGACCTATACGGGCCTCGCCCTGGTGGGTATCGCCGTGGCGCTGCTGCTCGACCTCGGCATCCTGCGGACCAGGCTGGTGCTGCGCAGGGCCTTCTGGGTCACCTATGCGATCGTGCTGTTCTTCCAGTTCGTCTTCAACGGCATCCTGACCGGCACCCACATAGTGCGCTATGACGACGGCGCGATCCTTGGCGTGCGGCTGTTCTGGGCGCCGATCGAGGACATCGCGTTCGGGTTCGCGATGGTGACCTCGACGCTGTCGGTGTGGGTTGCGCTGGGCCGCCGCGGACCCGCCCGCTAGCCCCGAGAACGGCAAGTTGAGCCGCTTCGGGGAGGACCGGCTCAACTTGCCATTCTCGGGGATCTACGAGGCTAGCGAGCGGGCGACGGTCGCGAGGCGGCGGCGGATCCCGACGCTCACCCGGCGGTCCAGCACCCGGTAATCGGCGCCCTCGATCTCATCGAGGATCCCTTGATAAAGCGACCACGCGACCTCCAGGCAGCGCCGCGATCGAGGGCACACCAGCCGCAGCCCCGGATAGGCGCTGCGATACAGCTCCCGCGTGCGGGCGATCTCGAACTGCAGGAGGCGCCGGATCGGCCCGTCCACCACACCGCGGCGCAATCGGTCCTCGTCGACGCCGAATAGGCGGAGCGACTCCTGCGGCAGGTAAACCCGGCCTCGCCGGAGGTCCTCGCCGACGTCGCGCAGGAAGTTGGTCAGCTGGAACGCGATGCCCAGGTCCGCCGCGTACGGCGCGGCGATCCCGACCGGCGTAGTCGTGCCGAGGATGGGCAGCATCTGCAGGCCGATGACCGCGGCCGACCCCCACATGTACACACTCAGATCGTCGAAGGTCTCGTAGCGGGCGACCGTGAGGTCCATCTCCATCGACTGCAGGAAGTCCGCGAAGTACTGATGCGGAATCGCATAGCGCTCAATGGTGTCCAGCACCGCCGGCACGACATCGGGGCCGGACTCGGCTGTCGCCGGCGGCGGGGGCGTGCCATTCGCGAGCGAATCGAGGAACCCCGCCCCCCAGGCCCGCAGCGCCGCCGCCTTCTGCTCCGGGCGCAGCGTCGAGCCCAGGTCGTCGACGATCTCGTCCGCGCACCGGGCGAAGCCGTACAGCGCGTGCACGGCCGGTCGGCGCTGCGCCGGCAGCAGGCGCGTCGCGAGGAAGTACGTGCGCCCGTGCGCGGCGTTGAGGCTGCGGCACGCCGCGTACGACTCGCTCAGCCGGGTCGCCGACACTCCGGCGGTGGTCACTGCCTGACGAACGCTGCCCATGACGCCCATCCTGCCGCGATCAGGACCAGCGCAAGCGGAATCGGCTGCCCCGCAATCGACGATCCCTCGGGCAGGGTGGTGAGCGTGAGGGCCACGGAGGCGAAGGCCAGCCAGGCGAGGGCCCGCCGACGCGCCACGAGGGTGGTCGCGGCGAGGACGGTCAGCGCCCATACGTAGTACCAGGGCTGGACGCTGGGCCCGAGCAGCACGGTGACGGCGAGCCCGACCGCGCACATCGTCATGGGGTTCCAGCGCCGAGCGCCGAACCAGCACGCGGCCAGGACGATGAGGGTGGCGATGGTGCCGGCCACCCGGAACGCCTCGACTGTGCCGTCGAGGCGGGAGTTGATGCCGACGCCGTGCAGGGCCCGCCAGAGCATCGCCGAGGTGGTCGGCAGCGAGAGCCAGTTGACTACCGGGATGGAGGTGTTGACCTGCTTGATCCAGCCCAGGCCCACGCCGCTGATGGCGGTGACCGCCGCGAAGGTCGCGAGGGCAGAGGCCAGTGCCGTCGCGCAGCCGACGAGCCAAGTGCGCAAGCGGGCGATCTCGCCCCGTTGGTGGGCCCAGAAAGGGACGCAGAAGGCCAGAATGATCGCCGCCGGGGACTTCACGGCGATGGCCAGCGCGGTGAGCGCGGCGCCGGCAGCCAGCAGGCGCAGATCGCGCCGAAGCGCAGTGCCCGGCCGGGCCCCGGCGACCACAGTGAGCCCTGCCACCGCGAGCCCGAGCATCAGCGCGTCGTTGTGGCCCCCGGCGATCCCGTGCAGCAGAACCAGCGGGTTGAGCACCCCGAGCCACAGCGCGAGATCGGCACGTGCCCCTACGCGGCGGGCGAGGATCGGCAGCATCCACGCGCAGAGCACGATCCCGGCCACCCCCAGCAGGCGGATGGCGAACACGGTGCGCATGACGCCCTCGCCGCAGATGAAGGCCACGGCATCGCCGAGCATCAGCCAGAGCGGGCCATACGGCGCCGGGCTGTCGACCCATCGCCACGCCACCTCGTCCAGGAACCGCCCGGGCAGATCAGCCGGCGTCGCCGTGTACGGATCGAGGCCGGCGTGCACGATCTGCGCCTGCGCCGCATAGGAGTAGAGGTCGCGGGAGAACAGCGGCGCGGCGAGCAGCAGTGGCGCGCCCCAGAGCAGGGCGGCCCGCCGGAGCTCCCGCACGCCGAGGCCGTCGGCTCCGTCGATCAGCGCCCGGCCCAGCATCAGCCAGGCGAACCCCATCGCGGCCAGGCCGAGGTACGTCAGCGCCATCGCGACGCGCAGGCCCACCCAGCCCGACCGGAACACCGAGAGGACGGGCACGTGGGCGACGAGGTCGTACCCCGGCATCGCGCCTGATCCCAGTGATCCCAGCAGCAGCATGGCCGAGCCCGCCGCGCCGATCCGGATGAGCTGCGCAGCGGAGAGGCGACGGTGCCGGACGTCGTGCGCAGGGGCCGAGCCGCCTGCCCCCGGCTGCGCCTCGCCGGTCGGCTTTTCCCCGCTGGCCGCTGTGAGCGGCGCAGTCGAGGTGGCGGTCACCGCCTCATAGTCCCAGATGCATCGCTCGGGTGGCCGGAGCCGGAACGCCGGGCTACCAGTGCGGGGCGCTATCGGGTCCGGCGTCCGGTCCCGCGCCG
>JAOPVO010000100.1 GCA_025966155.1 Pseudonocardiales bacterium | reverse complement strand
CGGGACCCCGCGGCATGCGCAGGTGGACCGGTCGAGAAGGGACCCCCGTGCCTGTCGACCTGAGTCCGCGAGCGGTGGGGGAGAGCCGTGATCGCCTCCGGGAGCAGTGGCGCCTAGCCAGCTTGGCCGGCTCGTGGGCATTCGCCGGCGATTGGTGGTGCCCCTTGGTGGATGCCGTCGTCGAATCGATCCGGGAGGCCGCGAGCCGCTGGCCGCAGCCGGCGAACTGGATCGCCATCGGGCCCGATCGGCGGTCCCCCTGGCCGAGACGCTCGACGACCTTTCCGCGCTGCTGGGGGTCGTCGGGGAGCACAGTGTGCCGACGGCGCTGCTCCGCGAGGTGGCCCTCAGCTGGGCCGATGAGATGTCCTCCGCGCAATTCGCCGCGGCCTGCACCGACCCGTTGACCGGTTTCGCGACCCCGGCCTACCTGCGCACGCGCCTCGGCGAGGTCTACGCGGAGGCCGAGCACGGCGGCGATGTCGGCCAGAGGTACGCCTTCATGGTGATCGACGCCGCCGGGCGCGGGCGGCCCAGTCGTTCGCCGCGGCCGCCGGCCTGATCCCGCTCCGGGAGATCCTCGCGGGGGTGTTCACCCGGGCGGAGACGTTGGTGGCGACCGGCCCATCGCTCGCGGTTGTCCTGGTCCGCCGCGACGATGCCTGGTCACCCGGCACCGCGAGCTGCGCCGACGCCTGGATGCCGGCGGCGCGATGCTGCACCGCACCTGGATCGAGCGCCTGCCGACCACCCTGCACAGCGCGCGCGAGTTGGTAGCGGAACTCGGGCGCTAGCCCGACCGATATCGTTGCTCTCCGTGGATCAGCGCACGGGATTGCCCGTTGTCGGGATCATCGGCGCCGGACAGTTGGCGCGGATGATGCACCAAGCCGCGATTCCGCTAGGCCAGTCGCCGCGGATCCTGGCCGATTCCGCTGATGACGGCGCGGCGCTGGTCGCGCACGACGTCGTGATCGGCGACTACCGCGACCTCGCGGATCTGCGCCGGTTCGCCGTGGGCTGCGATGTCGTCACGTTCGATCACGAGCACGTGCCCTCGGAGCACATCCGGGCGCTGGCCGCCGACGGGACGACGGTGCTGCCCAGCGCCGATGCGCTGCGGTTCGCCCAGGACAAGGCCGCGATGCGCGAGCGGCTCGGAGGGCTCGGGCTGCCGGGCCCCGCGTGGGCGCGCCTGGAGTCCGGCGCGGGCGGACTGGCCGGCGTCGAGGCGCTGGCTGCGCAGCACGGCTGGCCGGTTGTCCTCAAGGCGATCAGCGGCGGGTACGACGGCAAGGGCGTCTGGGTGGTCGCGACGCCGGCCGAGGCGCTGACGGTGATCGAGGACGCGGCCGCGGCCGGCATCGCCCTGATGGCCGAGGAGGCAGTGGCCATCGTCCGCGAGTTGGCGGCGGTAGTGGCGCGGTCCCCGTTCGGTCAGGGCGCCGCCTGGCCGGTGGTCGAGACGGTCCAGGTCGAGGGGATCTGCGTCGAGGTGCTCGCACCGGCCCCGGGCCTCGCCCCGGAGGCGGCTGATGAGGCGCAGAAGATCGCCCTGCGCATCGCCGTCGAGCTGGATGTCGTCGGTGTCCTTGCCGTCGAGCTCTTCGAGACCGCCGATGGCACATTGCTCATCAATGAGCTGGCTATGCGTCCGCACAACTCCGGGCACTGGACGATCGAGGGCGCGCGGACCTCGCAGTTCGAGCAGCATCTGCGGGCTGTGCTCGACTACCCGCTCGGCTCCCCGGAGATGGCCGCCCCCGTGGTGGTCATGGCCAATGTGCTCGGCGGCCCCACGGATGTGTATCCCGCCGGCATCGACGAGCGGATCCACCACTGCATGGCCCGGTGGCCCGACGTGAAGATCCACTTGTACGGCAAGGGATTCCGTCCCGGTCGGAAGGTCGGGCACGTCACAGCGCTCGGCGACGATCTGGAGATCGTGCGGGCGCGGGCCAAGGCCGCGGCTGACTACCTGAGCCTGGGAGGGCCCGATGTCCACTAGCTCCGCTGAGCCCGTTGAGTCGCCTTCCGACGACCACGACCGTGCGGCCGGGATCCGCGTGGGCGTCATCATGGGCAGCGACTCGGACTGGACGGTCATGTCGCAGGCATCGGCGGCGCTGGAGGAATTCGGCGTGGCGCATGAGGTCCGCGTGGTCTCGGCGCACCGTACCCCGCTGGACATGGTCGACTATGCATCGTCTGCGGCCGGCCGTGGGCTCTCGGTCATCATTGCCGGGGCCGGGGGAGCGGCGCATCTACCGGGCATGGTAGCGTCACTGACCCCGTTGCCGGTGATCGGCGTCCCGGTGCCGCTGGCGTATCTCGATGGCATGGACTCGCTGATGTCCATCGTGCAGATGCCGGCGGGCGTGCCGGTGGCGACGGTGTCGATCGGCGGGGCCCGGAACGCCGGCCTGCTCGCGGTCCGGATCCTGGCGACCTCGGACCCGTCGCTGCTGAGCGCGATGACGCGCTTCCAGGACAGCCTGGCCGAGGGCGCGCGGGCCAAGAATGCCGCGCTTCAGGAGCGCCGCCAGTCCGGCAGCTAGCTCAATCCGATAGTTAGCTGAGAATGGTTGTCGCGCGCTCCGTCGTGGCAATGCGCTCGATGCCGGCTGGGTCCGAGCCGGTGATCAGCACGACGCTGGCCTGCACGGCGAGCGGGACGACCAGCGCATCGAGCCAGAGCGGGCCGTCGGCGACAGCGGTGTCGGCGACCACAAGCCGTCCGCCGAAGGGCAGGCCGATCTCGGCGGCCCGATCGCGGCCGCGCTGCACCAGCTCGGTCCTGGTCATCGAGCCCCACTCCCCGGTCCAGGCGTCATCGGAGTCGACGGCGCCGAACCGCACGCCGGCCCACTTGTCCGCCTGGGGCCGCACGGCCAGGACGTAGTCCTCGGACCCTTCGGGCGGCGGGCCGTCGAACCCGCGCCCCCACGT
>JAOPVO010000191.1 GCA_025966155.1 Pseudonocardiales bacterium | reverse complement strand
GCAGAAGCGGCTCAAGGAAGAGCTCGAGTGGGTGCGCTCCAACGCCAAGGGCCGCCAGACCAAGAGCAAGTCGCGCCTGGCCCGCTACGAGGAGATGGCCACGGAGGCCGAGAAGACGCGCAAGCTGGACTTCGAGGAGATCCAGATCCCGCCGGGCCCGCGCATGGGCAGCATCGTGGTCGAAGTCAGCCACCTGGATAAGGGCTTCGACGGCCGGCTGCTGGTCAAGGACTTGTCGTTCTCGCTGCCGCGCGGCGGGATCGTGGGGGTCATCGGCCCCAACGGCGTCGGCAAGACCACGCTGTTCAAGACCATCGTCGGCCTGGAATCCGCCGACTCTGGCGAGGTCAAGGTCGGGGAGACCATCAAGATCAGCTACGTCGACCAGAACCGCTCGGGTATCGACCCGAAGAAGAGCGTCTGGCAGACGGTGTCTGACGGGCTGGACTACCTGCAGGTGGGCCAGGTCGAGATGCCGTCCCGCGCATACATCGGCGCCTTCGGCTTCAAGGGCCCGGATCAGCAGAAGCTGACCGGCGTCCTCTCCGGTGGCGAGCGCAACCGGCTCAACCTTGCGTTGACCCTTAAAGAGGGCGGAAACCTTCTGCTGCTCGATGAGCCCACAAACGACCTCGATGTCGAGACGCTCGGCTCGCTGGAGAACGCGCTTCTGGAGTTCCCCGGCTGCGCCGTGGTCATCAGCCACGATCGCTGGTTCCTCGACCGGATCGCCACCCACATCCTGGCGTGGGAGGGGACCGACACCGACGAGGCCGCCTGGTTCTGGTTCGAGGGCAACTTCGACTCCTACGAGAAGAACAAGGTCGAGCGTCTCGGCGCCGACGCCGCGCGCCCGCACGCCGTCACACACCGCAAGCTGACTCGGGACTAGGCCGGGCGGCCGACGGTGGCGCGATTCCACTACTCGTGCGCGATGCGCTGGGCCGACATGGACGCCCAGGGCCACGTGAACAACACCGAGATCGTGGCCTACATCGAGCAAGCCCGCGTCTCGGCGTTCTTCGACCCCGAGGCGCGGGCGCTCGGGCGCGGGGTTGTCGTGGCCAAGCACCAGCTCGAGTACCTGAAGCCCATCGTCTACCGGCCCATCCCGCTGGATATCCAGCTCTGGGTCAACGAGGTGCGCGGGGCCAGCTTCCTGGTGCACTGCGAGATCTGGGATGGCGGGGCGCTGGCCGCGCGGACGCTCAGCACGATCGTGACAGTGGACCTCTCGACCGGGCGTCCGCGCCGCCTGAACCCGGATGAGCGCGACCTGCTCGGGCTCTACCTCGACGTCGAGGATCATGCCGATGCCCTCGACGAGCCGATGGTCGCGCATCGCCCGATCGGGCTCATCCGTTGACCGGCGGGGCGTACTTCCCGCCGATTGAGGCCGACCCGCACGATCCCGAGCCGCAAGGCTGGGCCGGGCTGCTGGTCGACCTCATCCCGCTGCTGCGCCGAGTGGAGATGCTCGACCCCGACCGCCCCGTTCGGCTGCGGGTCGACCTCGCGCAGGAGGCCGGGGGAGCGTCATCGGTCTCGGCGTTCATCGCCCTGCCGTTCGATGTGCTGATCAGCCGCGCGCTGCCCTGGGATGACGCATACCCGGCAATGGATCGCACCGTCGGGCTCGTGCCGCTGATCGACTTCCTGCTCGGCGAGGGCCCTGAGCCCTCGGCGCAGGACGAGCTCTGGCGCGGCGGGCTGCCGCCGGCCCGCGGATGGACCCGCCTGGACACCCTGGACGACGAGGTCATCCGCGAGCGGGTCCGGGTCGGTGCCACGGCCCTGAGGGAGCTCACCGATGGCGCCGCCGACGGCGAGCAAATCCGCCAGGTCGCCATCGACGCGCTGCTCGATTCGGTTGTGCTCACCGTCAGCGCCGCGGCGGGCGAGGGCAATGCGACGGCCCCGATCCCGCTGCGCACCCTGTCCGCGCTGACCCGGATGGGCTTCGTGCGCCGCGAATCCACCGTCGGCGTCGACATCGCCCGCGGATGGATCCGGGTTGCGGCGGTTTTCGGAGCCGCCTACGCCGTTCCCGCGGCCCGTCCCGGCGCCCCGCGCACCGGCGGGCTCGGCATGCTGCCCATGGCCCGGTAGAACAGGCTCAGGCTCGAAGCCACACCGTGGTGTTCGGGGCGAGCATCCCGTCGGCAACCGAGCTGGCCGAATGGGCCGAGCTCAGCAGCACCTCTCCCGGCGGCATGGCCACCGGCTCCGCGCCGAAGTTCGCCGCGCACACGAACTGCGGCCCGCGCCGGAACGCCAGGCAGCCCTCGGGCGCGCCCTGCCAGCCGAACGCCCGGGTCCGCAGATCCGGCTCGCTCCGGCGCAGCTCCAGGGCGAGGCGGTACAGCGACAGCACCGAGTCGGCGTCGCCGAGCTGCGACTCGACGGTGTGCGGACCCCAGTCGGCGGGCATCGGCAACCAGGTCGTGGCGGCCGAGGAGAAGCCGTACGGCGGGGAGGCGCCGTCCCACGGGATCGGCACCCGCTCCCCGTCCCGGCCGCGCTCGGTGTGCCCGCTGCGTTTCCAGGTCGGGTCCTGAAGCGCCCAATCCGGCAGATCGACATTCTCCAGGCCCAGCTCGTCGCCCTGGTAGATGTACGCGGCGCCGGGCAGGGCCAGCTGCAGCAGAGCGGCCGCCCGCCCTCGGGCCGCGCCGACGGAGCCCCCGCCGTAGCGCGTCACATGCCGGTCGACGTCGTGGTTGGACAGCACCCACGAGCACGGCGCGCCGACCTTCGCCAGCGCCGCCATCGACGACGTGATCGCCGATCGAAACTCAGTCGCGCCCCAGCGGGCCGTCACGAGCTCGAAGTTGAAGGTCAGGTGCAGCTCGTCGGGGCGCACGTACAGCGCCAGCCGCTCGTCGTCGGGCACCCAGGCCTCGCCGATGGCCATCGTGCCGGGGAACGCGTCGAGGACCTTGCGGAAGCCGCGGTGGATTTCGTGCACGCCGTCCTGATCCCAGCGCAGGTCGCCCTCGATCTGGTCGGTCAGCGAGGCGCCCTCGGGCGGGAGGTCGAGGTCGGGAAGGCCGGCGGGCTTGGCCATCCCGTGGGCGACGTCGATGCGGAAGCCGTCGACACCGCGCTCGAGCCAGAACCGGAAGATGTCGGCGAACTCGACGATGACCTCGGTGTTGTCCCAGTTCAGGTCCGGCTGCTCCGGGGCGAACAGGTGCAGGTACCACTGGCCGTCGGGCACACGGGTCCAGGCCGGGCCGCCGAAGACACTGGGCCAGTTGTTGGGCGGCTGCGCGCCGTCCTCGCCCTTGCCCTCGCGGAAGATGAAGCGCTCGCGCTCCGCGCTGCCGGGTGCGGCCGATAGCGCGTCCTGGAACCACGGGTGCTGGTCGGAGAAGTGGTTGGGCACCACGTCGACGGTGATCTTGATGTTGCGCTCGTGGGCATCGCGCACCAAGGCGTCGAAGTCGGCGAGCGTGCCGAACACCGGGTCGACATCGCGCGGGTCGGACACGTCGTAGCCGTGGTCGGCCATCGGGGAGCGGAAGAACGGCGAGAGCCATAGCGCATCGACGCCCAGCAGCTGCAGGTAGTCCAGTCGGCTGCGCACGCCCTCGAGGTCGCCCACGCCATTGCCGTCGGTGTCGGCGAAGCTGCGCGGATAGACCTGGTAGAACACCGCGCTGGCCCACCAATCTGGGGCCGTTGCGCCGTTCGGTGCGGCGGGGGAGCCGTCCGCTCCCGTGGGGCTCGGCGAAACGGACTTCGGCACGGGGAACTCCTCCTGCAGATCACGGGCGCGGCCCACCGGGCTGGAAGCCTTTGCAGCCAGGGTAGACGAGGCGAAGGAGGGCGGGGTCAGCCGTCGCTGTTGCGCAGCGCGTCGGCGGCATTGGACAGGTAGGCCCACAGGGCCGCGCGGGGGGCGTCATCGAGGTCGAGGGTCGCCAGTGCGTCGGCCATGTGGCTCAGCCACGCATCGCGCTCGGCCGGGCCGACCACGAACGGCGCGTGCCGCATTCGAAGGCGCGGGTGGCCGCGCTCCTGGGCGTACCGCGGCGGCCCGCCCCAATATTGGATGAGGAACATCGTCAACCGGTGCTGCGCCGGCCCGAGGTCCTCCTCCGGATACATCGGGCGCAGCACCGGGTCGGCGGCGACGCCCTCGTAGAAGCGAGCGACCAGCGCATGGAAGGTCGCCTCGCCGCCCATCGCGGCGAAGGTCTCCTCCGGTGTCGGGCGACGGGCCGGCCCGCTCATGGCGCCACCGCCGGATCGACAGAGAGAGCGAGCGCGGCTGGGGGAGGCGGCGCGGCCGGCGCCGCAGGCATCGCCGGATCGGGATCAGGGTCGGGCATCGCCGCGGCCGGGGTGCCGGCGTCGTCCAGGCTCTGCCGGATCCGCCCGCGCAGCTCCCGGGCGACCCGCCACTGCTCCAGCGGGCGGACGCGGGCGGTCAGTCGGATCGTCGTGGCCTCGAGGGTGATGCTCTGGATGCCCAGCACGCGCGGATCCTCCAGGAACAGCTCGCTCCACTCGGGATCGGCGGCAATCGAGGCGGCGACCGCGCGCATGACCGATTCGGCCCGCGCTACGTCGCCGTCGGACTTGATGGGGACATCCAGCACTACCTGGGCGAACCCCTGGGAGTGGTTGCCGACGCGGACGATCTCGCCGTTGCGCATGTACCAGACCGTGCCGCCCTCATCCCGGAGCCGCGTGGTGCGCAGGCCCACCGCCTCGACCGTGCCGGTGGCGTCTTTGAGGTCGATGACATCGCCGACCCCGTACTGGTCCTCGAGGATCATGAACATCCCGCCCAGGAAGTCCTTGATGATGTTCTGCGCGCCGAAGCCGATGGCCACCCCGACGATCGACGTGCCGGCCAGCAGCGGGGCGAGGCTGAAGTCGAGCTCGGCCAGGACGTAGAGCACCGCGATGACAAACAGCGTGAATGACGCCGCGCTCTTCAGCACCGACGCGATCGTCTCGGCCCGCTGTCGCCGGCGCTCGCCGATCGTCGAGGAGTCCCCGAACAGCCCGCTGCTGGCGGCGCGGTCCCGCAGCGGGCGCAGCAGCGCCGGCACCGCGCCCTCGGCGCTGGCATTGGCCAGCCGGTCGATCAGGCGGTGCGCAAGGGCCCGCAGCACCAAGGTGACGACGATGATCCCGATGATGCGGATCGGGCGCTGGACGACGGCGTCGAAGTGCTCGTCGACGAAATCGCCGAGGTCGGACCAGACGCTGCTCACACCATCAAGCCTGCCATGCGCCGGGCGCGGCCCCTGCCCTCGCGCCCGATCGGCATTTTCCTACGCGGAGTCAGGGGCTCGCGGAGTACGTTATGGGCGTCGGCGCCGTGACCCGGCCCGTCTCCCTCGGACTGAGACGCCGTCGACGCGACTTCGCGAATGGACGCCGATGGCCGCGAGACATACGACAGGGCAGGGCACCGCCAGACACGAGCGGGCCTGACATGCGATCGACGCTTGTCCTCAATGCGACTTACGAGCCCCTGGGCGTGGTCCCCATGACCCGGGCGGTCGTGCTGGTGCTTGCCGAGCGGGCGGTCATGGTCGAGGAGGGCGAGGGGGTGCTGCACTCCGAGCGCCTCGCGATCGCCCTGCCCAGCGTCGTTCGGCTGACCCGCTTCGTGCGGGTGCCCTACCGCAAGGTGGTGCCCCTGACGCGGCGGGGCGTCTTCCTGCGCGACGGCGACCGATGCGCGTACTGCGATGGGCGGGCCGAGACGCTTGATCATGTGGTGCCCCGCTCGCGCGGCGGCCGCCACGAGTGGGACAACGTCGTGGCGGCCTGCCGGGCCTGCAATCACCGCAAGGCCGACCGGCTGCTGCGCGAGATCGGCTGGACGCTGCCCTTCTCGCCGCGCCCGCCCTCGGGTGCCACCGCGATGATCTTCGGCCACGATCGGCGCGATCCGGTGTGGGCGCAGTACCTAACGGCCTGGCAGTCCCCGGCCGAGGTCGCGAGCTGATCGGGCGGGATTCTGGCCCAGCCCATGGCAGTAATCCAGCTCTCGTTCGGTACGGTGTCGGGCGCGGCTCCCACAGAGGGTTAACCAGGCTGCGGCTAGAGATTCGGAGTTCCACGTGAGCGTCACCGAGACGGTGCTGATCTTCGTCGGGGTCCCACTGGGCCTGTACTCGCTCGCGGCCCTGGCCGTATACGGGCCGACCGCGGTGCGCCAGCCCCGCTATCGCCCCGGTCGCCCGTGGGATCACGAGCCGGTCTGGTTCCTGCCGGCGCCGGACTCCGTCCAGATCCCTTCCCTCCACGGCCACACCCCGGCCATCGAGGCCCCCGCATCGGTGCTCGACGCCCCGGTCCGTACCGCAGTCGGAGGTGCCACCGGTGAGTGGTGACGTCGTCCACACCACGCGCTCGGCCCTGCCCGGCGCGAACGGATCCTTCGGCGTCCGCCAGCGGATCGCGCCCGGCGAGGGCGCCTCGGGGGCCTTCACCCCGCGCCAGCTGGCCCGCATCGACGAGGCGCTGACCTTCGCGACCCGCGAGTCGGACCTCCTGTTCTCCCTCTTCGTCGGCGATCTCGACGAGCCCACCCGGGCGACCGCGGAGGAGATGCACGTCAAGCTCGGGGTCAATGCGCCCTCGGCGGTGCTGATCGCGGTGTCGCCCGGCCAGCGCGTCCTTCAGATCGTCACCGGGGCCGAGGCCGCCGAGCGGATCCCCAACCGCGTCGCGGCCCTCGCGGCGCTGTCGATGCGCGCGGCCTTCTCCGCCGGCGACCTCACCGGCGGGATCGTGAATGGCATCCGCATGCTGTCCGACGCGGCCGGGGTGCGCCCGAACCGCTGATCGGCCCGCGGCACAACCTGCTCCGATGCGACAAGCGCCGCCCGACCGGATGAACCGGTGGGGCGGCGCTTGTCGTTGCGGTCGCCCGTCTCAGTCGCTGGCGGGCAGGCTGCTGGCGTCGGCCTCGCGGGCCCGAAGCGCCCGCACGATGTCGGCCTTCCCCTCGGTCAGCAGGCGGCGCAGGGGGCTGGGCAGCTCCTGCGCCAGCAGCGCATCGCAGGCGGCGATGGTGCTGGGGCTGATCGCCGAGGCCCACGTCGGGAAGAGCCCGACGACGACATTCTGGGCGACCTCGCTGCTGCGCCGCTCCCACACCTCGAGCACGCTGTCGAAGTAGCGCTGGATGTACGGCTCGAGCAGCGCGCCCTGGGTCGGGTGGGTGAAGCCGGCGATCAGCGCCTCCTGCGTGGCGTTGGCGATGGTGTCGTCGGCGGTGGCGAGCTCCCAGGCCATGGCCTTGGCCTCGGCCGTCGGGCGCAGCGCCCGGGCGCTGGCGGCGGCGCGCAGGCCGGCGGCGGTTCCGTCGCTGTTCTCCTCGGCCTCGATCTCGTCGTCCGTGGCCGCGCCGAGCGCGGCCAGCGTCTGCAGGAACGACCAGCGCAGCTCGTGATCCAGGGCCAGGCCCATGATCACCTCGTCGCCGGACAGGATGCCCCGGATGACCGCGACATCGGCCTCGTTGCGCACCGCGCCCAGGTAGGCGTGAGCCCAGGCCAGCTGGTGGTCTGACCCCGGGGCGGCGGCGCGCAGGGCCGAGAGGCTCTTGGCCGACCACGCGGCCCAGCCCTCGGGCGACCAGGTCGGATCGGCGTAGATCTCCAGCGCGCGGGCCAGCTGGCGCTGGATCGACTGGATGAGGCCGATGTCGGTCTCGGCATCGACGGCCGACAGCACCAGCGCGAGGTAGTCGCGCGTCGACAGCTCGCCGTCGCGGACGGTGTCCCAGGCCGCGGACCAGATGAGCGCCCGCGGCAGGGAATCGGACACCTTGCCCAGATCGCGCTTGAGCGTCGCCAGGCTGTGCTCGTCCAGGCGCAGCTTGCAGTACGTCAGGTCGTCGTCGTTGAGCAGCAGCAGCGGGGGCTGCGCGACGCCGATCAGCTCAGGCACCTCGGTCCGCTCGCCATCGATGTCCAGCTCGATGCGGTCCGTGCGCACAAGCGCGCCGTCGGCGTCGTAGTTGTAGATGCCGACCGCAAGTCGGTGCGGGCGAAGGACATTGGTCTTGGCGACCTCGTTCGGCGCGGACTGCACGATCGCGAAGGTCTCGTAGCTGCCATCGGCGGCGAGGGTGAAGGACGGGCGGATCTCGTTGATGCCGGTCGTCTCGAGCCAGAGCTTGGACCACTCGCCGAGCTCGCGCCCGGACGATGCCGACAACGCCGACAGCAGGTCGTTGAGCGTGGTGTTGCCGAACTGGTGATCCACGAAGTAGTTGTGCAGCCCGGCCAGGAAGGCGTCGACGCCGACGTACGCGCCGAGCTGCTTCAGGACGCTGGCGCCCTTGGCGTAGGTGATGCCATCGAAGTTGACCTCGGCGGTCTGCACGTCGGGGGCGTCGCTGGCGACCGGGTGGGTCGAGGGCAGCTGGTCCTGGCGGTAGGCCCACGTCTTCTCGACATTGGCGAAGGTGGTCCAGGCGTGCGGCCACTTGGTGGCCGCCACCTGCGATAGCACGGCTGCGGAGGTTGCGAAGGACACGTTCAGCCAGAGGTCGTTACAACCTTGCATGGTCACGAGGTCGCCGAACCACATGTGGGCCATCTCGTGCAGGATCGTCTCCGCGCGCCGCTCGACGACGTACGTGACCGGCTTGGAC
>JAOPVO010000053.1 GCA_025966155.1 Pseudonocardiales bacterium | reverse complement strand
GCGGCCGGCTTCGAGTTATCGGTCAGCGGCCACATCCCCACCATGCGCCGGGTGGCCGCGGCCGTTGGCGGCGCGACGAACGCGGAGGAAATCTCCCAGGACGCCCTGCTGCGCGCGTGGCGGCGCCGCTCGACCTACCGTCGCGACCGTGGATCTGTCCGGGTCTGGCTGCTGGCCATCACCGCCGATCAGGCCCGCCGGACGCGCAGCCGATCGGCGAGCTCATGGCCGGCCGAGCTGAGGTCCGCGCCCGACGAGGGACGGCTCGACGCGATAGCTGACTTGGATCTCCGGCGGGCGATCGACAGCCTGGCGCCCCGGCAGCGTCAGACCGTCTTGCTGCACTACTACGTCGATCTGCCGGTCCACGAGGTCGCCGAGCTAATGGACTGCTCGACCGGAACAGTGAAGTCGACGCTGTCCGATGCCCGCGCCAATCTGGCCAGGAAGCTGGAGACACCCGATGAATGAGCTCGATGACCGACTTCGGTCCGACGCCCGCGCCTGGCAGGACACCATCGGCAGCTCGCCGTTGCCGACGGTCCTCGCCACGACCGCTAGGCCGGCCTCCGCGGCCTCGCGCTGGTTGGGCCCGGTGTTGGCCGTGGCCGCCGTCCTCATCATCGCGATCGCCGGCGCCGACTGGACCAGCGTCGACCGCGAGCAGGCACGAGTTGCCGCGGGTGGCTCCTCCGCCCCGATCCAGGTCGCGCTCACCCTGGATCGCACTAGCGCCCATCCCGGCGAGACCATCGCCGGCACGGTCACGATCACCAACACCACGGACAGCCCGATCTCGGCGGGCTGCGCGCTCCTCGTCGCCGTTGGACTCACGAACGACACGATGGACTTCGAGCCGATCTGGGCGGGCGTGGCCTGCTCCCCGGACGACGAGGTCACCATCAAGCCCGGCACCACGACGGTGCGCTTAGACGTCCAGACGAGGTATCAGTCGTGCGATCAAGCACCACCCTCACGCCCAGTCGGCAATTCCGCCTGCACTCCCGATCCGAGGGCGGGTTCCGCGTTGCCGCCACTGCCGGCCGGCGACTATGACACCCAGATCGTGGTCTTGCTTCGGGCCGATCTGGTTGCTCAACCCACTCCGATCCGGGTCACTCTGACCGATTGACCGCTCCTACTTGGCGCGGTTTCGGGCGATCGCCGCGCGCACGAGGTCCGCGAGCCCGGCCTCGTCGATCGCGTCGCCCTCATAGAGCTCGTACGAGCGGCGCTGCTTGCCGCCGAGCTCGCCGTTGAACAGGCCCTTCGGATCGTCGAGCGAGGCCCCGTACATGAAGCCGAGCTTGACCTTCTTCTTGAATATGTCGCCGACGACCAGGATGCCGCCAAGCTCCCAGACGGGGGAGCCCATCCACTTCCAGGTCTCCTCGATGCCGGGCTCGACGCTGCGGATGACGCGACGAGGCTGCGCCAGCGTCGCCCCGCGCCAGTCGTCGTGCTTGGCGATGAGGGCGTCGATTTCCTCGCTGGCTTCCATCGTTTCCTCCCGGGTCGGCCGTGATCAGTCTGCCCGGAGGCTATCGCCTGGCGCGACGGGCCAGGCCGCCGAACCGAGGGGCTCCTACAGTTCGACCATGTCGTTCACCGTCGTGCCAGCGTCCTATGTATATCTTCTGACGGATCGCCGGGTGCTGCTCCAGCAGCGGCGGAACACCGGATACATGGACGGCCTCTGGGTCGCCGGCGCAGCCGGGCACATCGAGACGCAGGAGACGGCCGCGGCGTGCGCGATCCGGGAGGCAGCCGAGGAGCTGGGCATCACGATCCGCGTTGAGGATCTGCAGCCGTTGACGGTCATGCAGCGCACCGACGGGACCGACAGCGCGATCGATCAACGGGTGGACTGGTTCTTCGCGGCGCGGTCATGGCACGGAACCCCGACGGTGATGGAGCCGGCGAAGTGCGCCGGAATCGCGTGGTTCGACCTCGACGACCTGCCGACGCCGATCCCCTCGTACGAGCGCGAAGTGCTGAACGGCATCGCGACGGGCTGCCTGCCGATGCTGACCCATCACGGCTTTGGGCCGCCCGCCTGAGCCTCCCCGCCCCAGAGGCTCAGGCGTAGGCGCAGATCTTTTCTTCCGAAGCCGGCTAGTAGAGCTCGCCGATCCCCTGGTCGCTGGAGTCGACGTACCGGAGCCGCTGCTTGACCCCGAATGGCCCGTACGGGTACTCGTCCGGCATCGGCGCGCTGACGTCGTCGAGGAGCTTGCTCGACTCATCGTCGAGCAGCAGGTCCGCTGCGGCGAGGTTGGACTCCAGCTGGGTCAAGGTCTTCGCGCCCATGATCGGCGCGGTCACGCCGGGGCGGTTCGCGACCCAGCTGTAGGCGACCTGGCTGGGCGTCGCGCCCAGCTTGTTCGCGATCGAGCGGACGGCGTCGAGCGTCGCCCAGTTCCGGTCCTTGCTCGCGAGGTCGCCGAAGATGTAGCCGTTCATCGGGCTGCCCGCCCCGGCCCTGGTGTCGCTGGCGGCCGTCTGGCCCTTCTGGTACTTGCCGCTGAGGAAGCCCGCGGCCAGCGGCGACCAGGGCAGCAGGGCGATGTTGTTATGGAGCGCGGCCGGGACGATCTCGAACTCGATCTCCCGCGACACGAGGCTGTATTGCGGCTGCAGGGTGACCGGCACCTGGAGGCCGAGGGCCTTCGCGGTCGAGAGGGCCAGCTGCATCTGCCAGCCGGTGAAGTTCGACAGCCCGATGTAGTTGACCTTCCCCGCCCGCACGGCATCGTCGAGATATCGCAGCGTCTCCTCGATCGGGGTCAGCGCGTCCCATCCGTGCAGCTGGTAGAGGTCGACCTTCTCGCGCCCGAGGCGGCGCAGCGAGGCGGTCAGGGCGCGGTCGAGGTTGCGACGCGACAAGCCGACGTCATTGACATCGGGCCCGGTCCCGAATCGGGCCTTGGTGGCCAGGACGACCCGGTCGGTGACGTCGGCCGGGCGGCTGGCGAACCAGCGGCCGATGACCTCCTCGGAGGCTCCGCCGCCGTAGACATTGGCGGTGTCGACCAGGTTGCCGTCGGCTTCGACGAACCGGTCGAGGATGGCGAAGGCGTCGGCCTCGGGCGTCTCGGTGCCGAAGCCCATAGCGCCCAGGGCGAGGTTGGAGACGCTGGTGCCGGTGCCCAGCAGGTTGCGGTACTTCATAGTTTGCGCTCGATTCGGTCAGAGGGTCAGGCGGCGGTGTGGTCAAGTGACGAGGACAGGTCGCGGTGGGCGGCGGCCTGGGCGAGCAGGGTGTTGGCCTTGTGCTCCAGCGCGGCGACGGCATCGGCTCCGGCAGCCCAGCGGGCCGGGGGCTCTTCGCTGGTCGCGAGGGCGATGAGGGCAGCGGCGAGCTTGGCCGGGTCGCCGCCTTGCTGGCCGTTCATCGCCGACCACGCGTCGATGGTGGACGTCGTCTTCTCGGCGTAGTCGTCGATCGACGGCGGGGCGTAGTTGGTCGATTCGGGGGTGAGCAGGTCGGTGCGGAAGAACCCGGGCTCGACGATCATCGTGGCGATCCCGAATGGGGCGACCTCGGGCGCGAGGGCCTCCATCCACCCTTCGAGGGCGAACTTCGACGCGGCATAGGCGGAGGTGAACTCCTGGCCGACGAAGCCGGCGACCGAGGACGTCGTCACGACTAGGCCTGAGCGCTGGGCGCGCATGACCGGCAGCACCGCGCGGGTGACATTGAGTGGGCCGAAGAAGTTGGTCTCGATCTGCGAGCGGAAATTCTTCGCCGGGATCTCCTCGAAGAAGCCGGCTATGAAGTTGCCCGCGTTGTTGATCAGGACGTCGATCCGCCCGAACCGCTGCACAGCGGCGTCGACGGCAGCCTGGGCGGATGCCGGGACGGTGATGTCGAGCGCGGCGGCCAGCAGGCGGTCGTGCCCGCCGAGCTCGGCAGCGACTTTGTCGGCGCTGCGACCGGTCGCGATGACCTGATGGCCGGCCGCGAGGGCGGCGCGGGCGATGTCCGCCCCCATCCCGCGGGCGGCTCCTGTGATCAAGATGACCTTGGTGTCGGTCATGGCTCTTCTCCTTGGGGGGCTTGAATCGTGGATGCGGGGTCGTCGGTTGCCAGTCAGCTATGCGACGGCGACGGCGACGGCGACGGCGACGGCGACGGTCATGTCGGTGGCGTTGGCGGTCACCGCTTGCCGTTCATCCCAGTGAACGGGCCGGACAGAGACGGCGGCAGGCCCTGGCTATAGGGCTACTGGCGGGGACTCCTTACCCGGCAACCGGCGACGTACGTTGGCTGCATGGACAGCAGCAGCGACCTCCGGGATTTCCTGGTGACCCGCCGGGCGCGCCTGACCCCGCAACAGGCCGGGCTGCCAGATTTCGGCGGACGGCGCCGCGTCCCCGGGCTGCGGCGCGAGGAGGTGGCGCTGCTCGCTGGGGTGAGCACCCAGTACTACGTCCGCCTTGAGCGCGGCGACGCCGGCGGCGTGTCCGACTCGGTCCTGGACGGCATCAGCCGCGCCCTGCAGCTCGACGACGCCGAGCACGCCCACCTGCACGACCTGGCCCGCGCCGCCAACGACCGCACCCCAGCGCATCGCAAGCGCGCGGGATCGTCCCGGGCGCAGGTCCGGCCCGGCGTCCAGCAGACCATCGACGCGATGAGGGACGTCCCGGCGATCGTGCAGAACGGCCGCTTGGACATCGTCGCGTCCAACACCATGGGCACTGCCCTATTCGCGGAGCTGATGTCCACGACCCAGCCGCCGAACTTCGCCCGGTTCCTGTTCCTGGAACCCGCCGCCCAGCGGTTCTACCGCGACTGGGCCGACGCCGCCCAGCAGACTGTCGCGCTGCTGCGCAGCGAGGCCGGCCGCTCGCCTCATGACAAGGCGCTGTCCGACTTGGTCGGCGAGCTGTCCACCAAGAGCGCGCTGTTCGGCAAGCTCTGGGCCTCGCACAACGTCCGCGAGCACCGAACCGGCACCAAGCGCGTCACCCACCCGGCGGTCGGCGATCTCGACCTCACCTTCGAGGCCATGGACTTGACCGCCGACCGCGGCCTGCAGATGCTCGCCTATACCGCCGAGCCGGGCAGCCCCTCCCAGGACGGACTCCAGCTCCTGGCGAATCTGGCCCACACCCGGGCGGCCGCTACTGCTCCAGGGCCAGGTCGGTGAAGCGGCTGTAGTGGCCCTGGAAGGCGACCGTCACGGTGCCGGTCTGGCCGTTTCGGTGCTTGGCGATGATCAGGTCGGCCTCGCCGGCGCGCGGGGATTCCCGCTCGTACATGTCCTCGCGGTGCACCAGCAGCACGAGGTCGGAGTCCTGCTCGATCGACCCGGACTCGCGGAGGTCCGAGAGCATCGGCTTCTTGTCCGTGCGCTGCTCGGGGCCACGGTTCAGCTGGCTCAGCGCGACCACGGGGACCTCGAGCTCCTTGGCCAGCAGCTTGATCGACCGGGAGAACTCGCTGACTTCCTGCTGACGCGACTCGACGCGCTTGCCCGACGTCATCAGCTGGAGGTAGTCGATGACGATCAACTGCAGGTCGTGGCGCTGCTTGAGCCGCCGCGCCTTGGCCCGGATCTCCATCATCGTCAGGTTCGGCGAGTCGTCGATGAACAGCGGCGCCTCGGCCAGCTCGCCGGAGCGCCGCGCCATGCGGGTCCAGTCCTCGTCGGTCATGTGGCCCGAGCGCATGTTCCGCAGCGGGATCCGGGACTCGGCCGAGAACAGCCGCATCATGATCTCGAGCTTCGACATCTCCAGGGAGAAGAACACCGTCGGCTTGCCGTGCTTGACCGCCGCCGACCGCGCAAAATCCATACCCAGGGTGCTGTTGTGCGTCGGGATCATCGACTCGCTGGCCAGATACATGTGTTCGACGTTGTCGACCTCGACGCATCGCACGGGCACCGACTCGATCGGACGCACTGCGACTACATAGCGCGAGCGAGTCCCCGCGCGAGTGGCGGTGCGCTGGCGCACAGCCTTCCGCTCAAGCCGGAACACGACATCGGAAGGCGTGAACGACACCGTGTACGCCGTCGAGGTATCGACCGAACGGCCGGCTACGGTCTTGGTCCGGATCTGAGCGCGGTAGCCGAGACCGACCACCAACTCGTACACATCGAGAGCAAGCCGACGGCTCACCACACCGAACTCAGCCGCGCCCGTCGGGGCTGCGTACCCGTCTGTGTCGAGCAACCCGGCGAGCAGCGCGCGTCGCTGAGCTATTGATGCCCGCTGGTAGACGGCAGGGATGTGCTTGTTGCCGAGAACGCCCAACGTGCGCAGGCGTGCCTTGACCGAGCCATAGACGAACTTGCAGCTCTCGCAGGACAACCCAAGCGACGTACGCGGGCCTGCGCAGTATTGGCACGTGGCCGGCGCAACCGGCGCAGACGTGAACCGGGCTTTTCCTCCGCATGACTGCCCGCATGTGCGCACTCCCGGCGCCTTCGGCGTGAATTCCACGCCGCACACCACGCACTCCTGCGAGTCAACGACCACCGAGGGCAATGACATCTGGAAGAGCATCGGCCCGGTCTGACGCACCTCTATGCCGT
>JAOPVO010000042.1 GCA_025966155.1 Pseudonocardiales bacterium | reverse complement strand
GGGCCGATGGATCTATCGACAGTCGAGACGATGCAGGTCCTCCGCACGCGCGCGGATGCCGGCGGCTGGACTGCCGGCGATGCCTGGCTCGCGGGCGGAACCTGGCTGTTCTCCGAGCCGCAGATCGGCGTCCGCAGGCTGCGGGACCTCTCGGCCATGGGTTGGGCGCCGGTGATGGTCTCGGACGCCGGAGTGGCCATCGCCGCGACCTGCACGGTCGCTCAGCTGACCGACGCCCCGCTGCCCGCTCACTGGCCGGCGGGCGCGCTCGTGGATCAGTGCGCGCAGGCATTCCTGTCCTCGTTCAAGGTCCAGCACATGGCGACGGTGGGGGGCAACCTCTGCGCGGCGCTGCCGGCCGGGCCCATGATCTCCCTCGCTGCCGCGCTGGACGGGGAGTGCGAGATCTGGGCCGGCGAGCGCTCCCGGGTCGTGCCGGCCGTCGACTTCGTGGTCGGCGATGGGCGCACCGTGCTCGCCCCCGGCGAGCTGCTTCGCGAGATCAGGCTCCCCGCGCGGGCCCTGAGCCAGCGATCGGCCTTCCGCCAGATGTCCCTGACCCGCCTGGGGCGATCCGCGGCGCTGCTGATCGGCCTGCGCGACCCCGCCACGGGCGCCCTGGCGCTGACCGTGACGGCGGCGACCAAGTCCCCGGTGCGGCTGGTCTTCGCCGCGCCCCCGACACCGGGCCAGCTGCGGGCCGCGCTCGATGCGGGGATCCGCGCGGGGGCCTACCACGACGATGTGCACGGCCACCCGGTGTGGCGCCGTCATCTGACGTACCTGCTGGCCGCGCAGATAGTCGACGAACTGTCATGAGCGAGGCCGACCCGATGCGCCTCAACGGCCGCGCGATCCCAGGCGAACCGGCACCCGGCCAGTGCCTGCGCACCTACCTGCGCGAGAACGGCGCCTTCGGGGTCAAGAAGGGCTGCGACGCGGGGGACTGCGGGGCGTGCACGGTCCACGTCGACGGCGCCCCGGTGCATAGCTGCCTGTATCCGGCGGCGCGGGCCGCGGGTCGCGAGGTCACGACCATCGAGGGGCTGTCCGGCGCCGACGGCGCGCTGGCCCCGATGCAGCAGCGGTTCCTGGACGCGCAGGGCTTCCAATGCGGGTTCTGCACGGCCGGGATGATCATGACCGCCGCTGCGCTGGACGACGAGCAGATGGCCGACCTGCCGCGCGCGCTCAAGGGGAACCTCTGCCGCTGCACCGGGTACCGCGCCGTGGGCGATGCGATCTGCGGGATCCGGCACGTCGAGCCCGCGCCGGCGGGGGACACCGTCGGCCGCGCGGTCGGCGCCCCGGCCGGGCCCGCCGTGGTGACGGGATCCGCGCGGTACACCCTGGACATCGACGTGCCCGGGCTCCTGCACATGGCGGTGGCGCGCTCGCCGCACGCGCACGCGCGGATCGTGTCGGTCGACGACTCCGCGGCGCTGGCGGTCCCCGGCGTGCGCCTGGTGCTGACCCATCTCGATGCGCCCAAGCGCCACTTCTCCACCGCCCGCCACGAGGACTGGCGGGATGACCCGCAGGACACCCTGATCCTGGACGACGTCATGCGCTTCGTCGGGCAGCGGGCGGCGGCGGTTGTCGCGGACTCCCAGGGCGCGGCGGAGGCGGGCGCGCGGGCGCTGGCCATCGAGTACGCGGTGCTGCCGGCGGTCATCGATCCTGAGCTGGCGATGGTTCCCGGCGCGCCGGTGATCCACCCCAAGGACCCGGCCACGCGCATCTCGGACCCGGATCGCAATATCGCCGCCCAGGTGCATGGGCACCTGGGCGACATCGAGGCCGGGTTCGCCGAGGCCACGGTGATCCACGAGGCGCGCTACCGCGCCCAGCGCCTGCAGCATGCCGCGCTCGAGACGCACTGCGCGATCGGCTGGATGGACGATGGCGTCCTCACCGTGCGGTCCAGCACGCAGACCCCGTTCCTGACCCGGCGGGGATTGTCCGAGGCGCTGGGAATCCCCGTGGAGCGCGTCCGGGTGCTGTGCGAGCGGGTCGGCGGCGGCTTCGGCGGCAAGCAGGAGATGCTCACCGAGGACCTCGTGGCCCTCGCCGTCCTGCGCCTCGGCGAGCCGGTCAAGCTCGAGCTGACGCGCGAGGAGCAGTTCGTCGCCACCACCACCCGGCACCCGATGGTCATCGACGTGCGGATGGGCGCCCGGGCCGATGGCACTTTGTCGGCTATGCAGCTGACGGTGCTGTCCAACACCGGCGCGTACGGCAATCACGCCGGCGGGGTCCTGTTCCACGGCTGCGGCGAGTCGATCGGCGTGTACCGCTGCGCCAACAAGAAGGTGGATGGCCACGCCGTCTACACGAACACCGTCCCCGCCGGGGCCTTCCGCGGCTACGGCCTCAGCCAGGTGATCTTCGCCGTCGAGTCGGCCATGGACGAGCTGGCCCGCGGGTTGGGCTTGGACCCGATCGAGTTCCGCCTGCGCAATGTCGTGCGCCCCGGCGACCCGATGGTGTCGACCACCGACGAGCTCGACGACGTCGTCTACGGCAGCTATGGACTCGACCAGTGCCTCAACGCGGTGCGCACGGCGCTGGGCAACCGCGCCGCCGACACCGCCGAGGCGCCGGACGGCTGGCTGGTGGGCGCCGGCACCGCGCTGGCGATGATCGACACCGTCCCGCCGAACGGCCACCGGGGCGAGGCGCGGGTGTCGCTGGCGGCCGACGGGCGGTTCCTGCTCGAGATCGGCACCGCGGAGTTCGGCAACGGCACCACCACGGTGCACGCGCAGCTCGCGTCCACGGCACTGGGCGCGGCGGTGGGCGACATCCGGATCGCGCAGTCGGACACCACGCTGGTGGGCCATGACACAGGCGCCTATGGATCGACCGGCACGGTAGTCGCCGGGGCGGCCACCTTGCAGGCCGCCACTGCGCTGCGAGGAACGGTCGAGGCGGCCGCGGCCAAGCTGTACGGCGGACCGGCGCGGCTCGTCGAGGGCGTAGTGCTGTGCGACGACCGGCGCATCGAGCTATCGCGGCTGTACGCCGACGCGGCCGAGGCGGGCATCGCGCTGTCGGAGACGGGGTCGAACGATGGCACGCCGCGCTCCATCTCCTTCAATGTGCACGGGTTCCGCGTTGCGGTCGACCCGGCCACGGGGGAGATCCGGATCCTGCGCAGCGTCCAGGCCGCCGATGCCGGCCGGGTGATGAACCCGCTGCAGCTGCGCGGGCAGGTGGAGGGCGGCATCGCGCAGGCGATCGGCGCGGCCCTGTATGAGGAGGTCCGCCTCGACGACGCCGGATCGGTCATCACCCGCACGTTCCGCGGCTACCACGTGCCCACGTTCGCCGATATCCCGCCGACCGACGTGTTCTTCGCCGAGACGCACGACTCGGTTGGGCCGCTCGGCGCCAAGTCGATGAGCGAGGCGCCGTTCAACCCCGTCCCGGCGGCGCTGGCGAATGCCGTGCGCGACGCGACCGGCGTCCGCTTCACCCGGCTGCCGCTGGCCCGCGACGCCGTGTGGCGCGGCCTCGCCGCGGCCGGCGTGCCTGACAGCCAGGATCGCTCGCTCACCCCCCAGGACAGCACCGGAGAGGCGACACAGTGACACCGCAGACAGGGGAGGACCCGTTCCTCCAGCAGTGCGTCGACCTCGCGGCGGCCAATGTCGAGGGCGGCGGCGGCCCGTTCGGCGCCCTTGTCGTGGCCGGCGGCCTGGTGATCGCGACCGGCGTCAACCGGGTCACGCTCGATCTGGATCCGACCGCGCACGCCGAGGTGACGGCGATCCGCGCGGCCTGCATCGCGATGGGCACCTTCTCCCTCGCCGGCTGCACGCTGTACTCGTCCTGCGAGCCGTGCCCGATGTGCCTGGCGTCGGCGCTGTGGTCGCGGGTCGACGCGATTGTGTACGCCGCCGATCGCGATGACGCCGCTACGGCCGGGTTCGACGACCGGGCGTTCTACGAGCTGTTCGAGGACACGCCGCGGGCGCAGTGGACCGTGCCGGTAACGCAGGCGGCGCTGCAGGGCCGCGTCGCCCCGTTCCAGGCCTGGTCGGCCAAGACCGATCGCATCGACTACTAGATCGCGAATCCATAGATAACCAACCCATACGCGCTGTAGTAGGCGCCGCCGATGGCGAGCGCGCCGGTGGCCACCCACTGGAGGCGCCGCGGCTGGAGGCTGACCCAGTGCGCCACCGGGATCAGCAGGGTCATCGCGGGGATGAGCAGGCGGATCTTGGAGTTCATGATCCCCGCCGACAGCACATCGATCCCGACGACGACGGCGGTGTACGCGACCAGCTCCGGGTAGCGGCGGCCCAGGAGCGCGGCGAGGGCGCCGGTCAGCGCGATCGCCGCGATCAGCGCCGCGGCCGTCGCCACGTCCAGCACAGCCGGGGCGTTGACGATCGCGTGATACGACCAGATCCACGTGTCGTGCCCGAAGTCGAAGCTGGCTCCCCAGCCGTTGCGCTGCGCGTCGAACCAGGCGCCGTGCACGCCGGTGTGCCGGTCGGCCCAGGCGAGGTAGCTGACGGCGCCGATGGGCGCGACGATAACCGCGGCCCAGGCCCGGAGCGGGGCGTCCCCACGGCGGGCGGCCACGACGACGGCCACGGCGAGCGCGACGCACAGCGCGATCGCGGTCTGGCGGACGGTTCCGGCGAACTCGATGGCCATCGCCGACGCTATCCACTGCCGCTCGGTCATGAGCACCAGCGCCCATACGGCGACCGC
>JAOPVO010000029.1 GCA_025966155.1 Pseudonocardiales bacterium | reverse complement strand
CCGCGGCGCCCTCCGCGGCGGCTCCGCACACCAGGCCCGCCAGCGTCGCGACGGCGGCGTCCAGGGGCGCCGGCGCCGAGGTTCGCGGGGGTCCCGATGCCGACGGCAGCGCCGTGGCCAAAGTGGTCGCCCCGGTGATGCGGGCCTGCTCCAGGGCCAGCACCCGCAGATGCTCGGTGTGGTCGGCCACGATCGCCGCCGTCCGCTCGGCCAGCCCGGGGGAGCCCGCAGCGGCGAGGTAGCCGTGCAGCAGCGCCTGCTCGCGGGCAATAGCGGCGGTCAGCGCGTCGGGGACGGCCGGCGGCGCCACCGGATCGGGCTCGACGTCGCGGCGATTGCCCAGGAGCGCCCCCGCGCCGCCGCCGACCGCTATGACACCGGCGGCCGCGACGACGGAGACTGCGGCACCGAGGAAGCGGCGTCGGGACAGAGCGGCCATGGCGTCTGCCAGTGTCGCAGAGCGGCTAGGCTGCGGGGCTGACGGCGCCGTTTGCGCCGCCAGTTCCCGTCACACACGTCCACAGCGAGGGAGAACGCGACATGACGTCCGCCGCGTCCCGCCAGCAGCAGGTCCGGGACATCCTGGACCCCGCCGTATCGGCGCTGGGCTACGACCTCGAGGACCTCCAGATCAGCCAGGCCGGGCGCCGCAGCGTCATCCGGGTGATCGTGGACAGGGACGGCGGCATCGATCTCGACGCCGTCGCCGAGGCCAGCCGCGCCATCTCCAATGCCCTTGACGAGGCTGAGCTGAGCGGCGCAACCCCCGACACCGGGCCGTACGTCCTCGAGGTCAGCTCGCCCGGGGTCGATCGGCCCCTCACCGAGCCGCGCCACTGGCGCCGCAATATCGGCCGCATCGTCGCCGCGACCGCCTCCGGCGCGGCCATCAGCGGGCGCGTCACCGCCGTCGACGACGACGGCGTGTCGATGGATGTGCGCGGACGGGCCCGGACAGTGCCGTTCCCGGCGCTTGGCCCCGGCAAGGTGCAGGTCGAGTTCAGCCGCATCGAGGAGGCCGATCTCGGCGACGACGATGACGATCTCGGGGACGACGATGACCTCGATGACGAGCTGGACAGCGACGACGACAGCGACGGCGACGTCGACGACAACAGCGACCATGCAGAGCTAGCTGATCTTTCGACCGATCTCGATGACGAGCCGGACAGTGCCGCACCGGCGCGTCGGGTGGAGGAGTAGCCCGATGGCGAATGTTGACCTCGAGGCGCTGCGCGCCATTGCCCGGGAGAAGGAAGTCGCGCCGGAGATCCTGATGGCCGCGCTCCAGACGGCGCTGCTCTCGGCGTACCGGCACACCCCCCACCCGATGCCGCACGCGCGGGTGTCCATCGACGCCGTGAGCGGCGCGGTTGTGGTGTGGGCGCAGGAGATCGACAGCGACGGCACGGTCATCGAGGAGTACGACGACACCCCCGACGACTTCGGGCGGATCGCGGCGATGACGGCGCGCCAGGTGATCCTCCAGCGCCTCCGCGAGGTCGAGAACGACCAGGCCTTCGGGGAGTACGAGGGGCTGGAGGGCGAGATCGTCACCGGCGTCATCCAGCACGACCGCCAGGCGGCGGCGCGCGGCATGGTCATCGTCGATATCGGCAAGGTCGAGGCGGTGCTCCCGCAAGCCGAGCAAGTGCCCGGCGAGCAGTACACCCACGGAGCGCGGATCAAGTTCTACGTCGTGACCGTGACGCGGGGCATGCGCGGCCCGGCCATCATGCTGAGCCGCACGCACCCCAACCTGGTCCGGAAGCTGTTCGCCCTGGAGTCCCCGGAGATCGCCGACGGCAGCGTCGAGATCGTCGCGGTCGCCCGGGAGGCCGGTCACCGGTCCAAGGTCGCCGTGCGCACCAGCGTCCCCGGCCTCAACGCCAAGGGCTCCTGCATCGGCCCGATGGGCCAGCGCGTGCGCCACGTCGTCAACGAGCTGCACGGCGAGAAGATCGACATCATCGACTACTCCGAGGACCCGGCGGAGTTCGTCGGCAATGCGCTCTCGCCCTCGGGCGTGGTCAGCGTGACCGTGGTCGACCAGGAGCTGCGCTCGGCCCGGGTTGTCGTCCCGGACTTCCAGCTGTCGCTGGCGATCGGGCGCGAGGGACAGAACGCCCGGCTCGCCGCGCGCCTCACCGGCTGGCGGATCGATATCCGAAGCGATGCCGCCGTGCCCCCGCCCGACATCGAGACCGACCCTGCGCCCGTCGCGGCGGAGGCGTCCGGATCCGGCGGAACGCGCTAGAGTGGGGGCCGTCGAATCCCCGGCTCCCCCTTCCGCGGACGTCGCCGCCCCAACCTCGCCCATCGGCACGGTCGGACCAGTGCGCACGTGCGTCGGATGTCGGGCCGTGGTTCCGGCATCGGCGCTGCTGCGAGTAGTCGCAGTAGGCGGCGGCGAGACCGGGTTACCGGCCGCGCTTGCCGTCGACATCAAGCGGCGCCAGCCAGGCCGAGGGGCCTGGATGCATGGCGATCCCGCGTGTTTCGCCGCCGCAGTGCGGCGTCGGGCGTTCGGGCGGGCCCTGCGCATCGGCACGGCGGTGGACCCGGCTCCGGTGGGGGACTACGTCGCATCGATCGCGAAACAGCCCACGCAGCACGGAATGACCAGCACGAACCCTTTCCCTAAGGCGGACTGAATTCATGAGCAAGCGATGAAGCTCCACCGATGAGCAAGTTCACCGACTGATCGGGACCGAGCGGCTACCCGCCCGGCCCCTTCACCATCAAGGAGTCCTGTGGCAGGCAAGCCCCGTGTGCACGAGCTCGCGAAAGAGCTCGGCATCAGCAGCAAGGACGTTCTCGCCAAGCTCGGCGAGCTCGGCGAGTATGTGAAGAGCCCTTCCTCGACGATTGAGCCCCCGGTCGCCCGGCGGCTGCGCGAGGCATTCCCCGGCGCCGAGGCCCCCAAGGCCGCTCCGGCGGCCCGTCCGGCACCGGCCCCTGCGCCGGCCCCCGCC
>JAOPVO010000357.1 GCA_025966155.1 Pseudonocardiales bacterium | reverse complement strand
GCCGCACCCCGGGCTGCCGCCGGACCCGAGCGGCCCCGATGGCCCGCGCGGCGACATGTGGTCCGAGGTGGGGCCCGACCCCGAGAAGCAGCCGTATGAGCCCAAGCGCGCAGTTCAGCCGTATGAGCCCAAGCGCTACGCGACCCAGCCGTTCGACGGGCTGCCGTTCGACGGGCTGCCGTATGCCCAGCAGCCTTATGCCGAGCGGCCTTACGCGCCTCAGCCGTACGACGAGCAGGCCTGGGAGCTGCCGCAGCCCTCGGACCACCGAGCGAACGCCCCGACCGCGCCGCTGCCGTCGGTCAGCTGACCCGGCGATCCGTACGCTCAGCACCGTGAGGATCGATCTGCACGCCCACTCCACGGCATCCGACGGCACCGATACCCCGGAGCAGTTGATGGCTGCCGCGGCCGCCGCGGGCCTGGACGTGATCGCGATCACCGACCACGACAGCACCCGCGGCTGGGACGAGGCGGCCTGCGGGCTGCCGGCCGGCCTCACCGTGGTGCGCGGCACGGAGCTCTCCTGCGCGCATCACGGCGAAAGCGTCGACGGCGCACCGGGCCGGCGCACGAGCCTGCACATGCTGGCCTATCTATTCGATCCGACCGCCCAGGCCTTCATCGACGAGCGGATCCGCCTGCGCGAGGACCGCCGGCGCCGCGGCCGGGAGATCGTCGACCGGATGATCGCCGATGGATTGCCGATCACCTGGGAGCGGGTCAGCGAGCTGGCCGGCGACGGCGCCGTCGGACGCCCGCATATGGCCCGGGTGCTCGTGGAGCAGGGCGTAGTGACCTCGGTCAATGAGGCGTTCGACAAGTACCTGCGCGACTCGTCGCGGTATTTCGTCGACAAGGCCGACACCGATGTGTTCGCGGCCATCGCGCTGACCCTGGCCGCGGGCGGTGTCCCGGTCTTCGCCCATCCCTTCGCCCGCCGCCGCGGCCGGGTGGTCAGTGAGGCCGTGATCGCCGATCTCGCAGCCGCTGGCCTTGCCGGCATCGAGGTCGACCATCCCGATCATGTGCCGGAGGACCGCGACGCCCTGCGCGCGATCGCCGCCAACCTCGGGCTCATCGCCACCGGCTCGTCGGATTACCACGGGACGAACAAGACGACCCCGCTCGCGGCCGAGCTCACGGCCCCGGACCAATACGAGCGGCTGCTTGGCGCGGCGACCAGCCCGACCCGGCCGCTGGTCGGCGCAGCCTCAGCATGACCGCGCGCGCCGCATGAGCAGGGGCATGGCCTTCGCATGAGCGGCGTCTTCGACGCCCGCTTCTTCGGCGAGGCATTTGTGACCCTCGTCGTGATCATGGACCCGCCGGGAACCGTCCCGCTGTTCCTCGCCCTGACCAAGGGGCAGACGCCCGCGGCCCGTCGCCGCTCGGCCCGTCTGGCGGTCTCGGTGGCGTTTGTCGTCATCACCGCCTTCGCCGTGTTCGGCCAGTCGATCCTGGATTATCTCGGCATAGGGATCCCCGCGCTGCAGGGCGCCGGCGGCCTCCTGCTGCTCATCGTCGCGCTGGACCTGCTGACCGGTTCCTCGAGCAAGGCCGGCAGCAGCGAGCCGGTCAAGGAGGAGAACGTCAATGTCGCGCTGGTGCCGCTGGGCACCCCGCTGCTGGCCGGGCCCGGCGCCATCGTGGCCACGATCGTGTTCGTCCGTCGAGCCGACGGGCATCTGCCCGAGCTGCTGTCCCTGGCCGCGGCCATCGTCGCAGTGCACCTGGTGATCTACCTTGCGATGCGCTTCTCGGTGCCATTGCTGCGGTTGCTGCGCGACAGCGGCATCGTGCTGATCACCCGGATCGCCGGTCTGCTGCTATCGGCTATCGCCGTGCAGCTCATCGCCCAGTGCGTGATCGGCTTCGTCAACGAGGCCAGCATCGCGCGGTAGCGCCCTGCAGTTTGCGCGGTAGCGCCTTGCAGTTTGCGCGGTAGCGCCCTGCAGTTGGCGCGCTAGCTCCGCGGAAGCGTCGGTACCTGCGGCTACGGTGATCGCGTGATCAGAGCGCGCGCCTCGTCCTCCCCGCTTTCCGCCCTGCTGAGCCTGCTTGCCGCGGTGGCGCTGCTGGTTGCCCTGGCTGCCCCGGCGTGGGCCAGTGATCAGGACGAGATCAACGATGCCATCGCCGCGCTTTCCAGCAGCAAGACCCTCTACGTGAACGACGACGGCCAGATCAACCAGAGCACGGTGTCGGCGAGCCTCAACCCGAGCCGCAAGATGGCCGTCATCGATGTGGACGACGCCGACGCCGCGGCTCTGCAGATGAGCCGGATCCTGAATATCGACCTCGTGGCCGTGGTCAGCCGGGAGTACATCGGCGTCGGATACCTGGACAGCGCGTTCTGCGGCAATTATCCCGTCGCCGCGTCGGAGGACGCGGTCAGCGAGCACCAGTCGGACTGGAACAGCCGGAATCTGACCCCGGTGCTGTCGTCGTTCGCCAGCAAGATCGCCGCCGCGCCCAAGCCCGGCTCCGGGGCCTGCGACACCTTCCTCAGCAGCGGCGGGACCGATCGGGACGGCGCGTCAGGCAGTGGCGGCAGCGGCGGGTGGATCTTCCTGGTGGTGCTGCTGGTAATCATCGCGGCGCTGGTCATCGGCTTCCTGATCTACGGTCGGAAGGTTAAGGCGAAGTCCCTGGAGACGGCGAAGGCGAAGGTGATGCCGTATTACACCCGGCTCGCGGAGGAGATCCTCGGGTTCGACACCAAGGACAACGACGACGCGCTCAAGGCCATCGCCGACGCATCGGCCAAGTACTCCCTCGGCAATGACCAGATCGAGAAGGCCGAGTCGGTCGAGGATTGGGCCGCCGCGCGCGTCACCGTGCTGGAAGGACTGAATGCCTCGCGGCTGGCCCGCCTCGCGGTGGGCGGCGAGGAGGGCGACCCGATCCCGCCGATCTCCCCGCCGCTGCCGGACCAGCTCGCTGCGCCCCAGCAGGTGCAGGTGCAGGGCGAGTCGTTCCAGGGCTATCCGCAGTACACCCCCGGCAGCTCCTACTACTACGGCGGCGGCTCGGGCGTGCCCGGCGGCTGGTACAGCACCCCGTTCTGGGAGCGGCTGCTGATCGGAGGCATGTTCAACGGGATGGGCAACGGCGGATTCACCGGCGAGAGCAGCGGGCCATCGCGGCGCGGCGGCGGTTGGGGCGGCGGCGGCAGTTGGGGCGGCGGCG
>JAOPVO010000185.1 GCA_025966155.1 Pseudonocardiales bacterium | reverse complement strand
TTGGTCGTCGTGGTGGTCGCTCCGGAAGGGATGAAGTCGGTGCCGCCCGAGGCGTCGTTGAATATCCCGTAATGGATAGTTAGCTGTCCGGTCGCCGTCATCGTCCCCTGGATCGGCGTGAGCGTGTCCGTGATGGGCATCGTCTGCCCTTGGCGCAGCAGGCTGTCGTCATAGGAGACGGAGGTGGTGGAGGCGGGGGCGAAGGACAACCCGCTGACCTCCGTCGTCACCGACGCGCCGAATCCCCAGCTACCAGGACCGCCGCCCAGAATGTCGGGATAGCAATTGTCGCAGACTGCCGTTGTGTTGAAGGTGATACTCGGATCGACCGAGCCGCTGAACAGCGCAGCGGCCGTCTTCACCTGCGGTGCGGCCTGGGCGGGGACGGACATCGCCACCATGCCGCCGACCCCCAGCGCGAGCGCAGAAAGGAACGAAATCCACAGTCGGCTTACCTTCATGGGGCCCTCTTCCACGAGGGGCGCGTCGCGTCCCAAGATAGCTCGCTCATAAGGGCGAACGACCGGACCATAGCACCCTTATAACACAATAGAAAGACCTGCTGGCGACAGTGCAAAGTCGCGAAAGGCTCAACTAAATATCGCTTCACGCGCGCGTTAAACCGCCAGCCCGGCTGAAGATGCGCCGCACGCGCGCAGTCGCGAATGCGCCGTCACGCTCGGCGTCGTCGCTGGGTCGAGCAACATGAGCGGGCTTACGAAACTCACCCGTATCTGGGTGGTAACGGCGGCTGTTGGTCCGGCCCGCGCTGGGCCGGCCCGATACGTCGCGCGTCGGCTCAGCCGCGGGCGCCCGGCTCGTCGCCCATCCGGTACCCGACGCCGCGCACAGTTGCGACCACGTCCCCGCCGCCGGCCGCGCGCAGCTTCCGGCGCAGGTTCGACATGTGCACGTCCACGGCGTGGTCGTCGGCCAGCCAATCGCCGCCCCACACCCGGTCGCGGAGTTGGGAGCGCGACAGCACCCGTCGCGGGTTCTCGCTCACGGCGTCGAGCAGGTCGAACTCTATCCGGGTCAGCGTGACGGGTGCGCCCGCCACGATCACCCGCCGCGCCTCCGCATCGAGGGCCACCCGCTCGGATACCCGCCGTATGCCGGCCGCCGAGTCAGCGCCGGGCGGCACTGCGGCAGGCGCACCGAGCGCCACGAGGCCCCGCGGCCGCCGGAGCAGGGCTTGCACCCTCGCCTGCACCTCTCGCGGCGAGAACGGCTTGGTGACGTAGTCATCCGCGCCCACGGTCAAACCGACCACGCGGTCGATCTCGTCGGTGCGGGCCGTCAGCATGAGGACGTAGGCATCGGAGGTCGTGCGGAGCTCGCGGCACACCTCGACGCCGTCTAGCCCCGGCAGGTTCAGGTCGAGGATCACTACATCGGGACGCGATTCGCGCGCGGCGGCCAGACCATCCGGACCGGTCGCGGCGAGGACCACCTCCATACCGGCTGCCTCCAGCACGGCCTGGAGCAGGTCTGAGATCTCCTCGGTGTCCTCGATGACGAGGACCCGCGCCACTGCGCGATCGACTGCCACCACCGGATAGTGCCAGCGGTGTCGCTCTGCGGCGCGACGGCACGCCTCACGGGATCTTGACGATGTCTTGAGGAACAACAGAGCGGCGGCAGAGGCGGCCAGCCCAGTCTCGTTGTCAGAAGGCGCTGGAGACACCAGCCCAACGAACGAGGGGAACCTCCGATGACCGCTCACCACGCACCTCACCACACCGAGAACCGCCGGCGCCGCGCCGCGTGGCGCCCCGTCGCCGTCGCCGCCGTTGGTGCCGCACTCGTCGTCGGGACCGGCTTCGGGGTATGGGCCTCGCTGAACGCCACTGCGACCGGCACGGCCGAGACCGTGTCCAGCGGCACGCTCAAGCTGACGCTCGCCGCCAATGGCGTCGGCTTCAGCCAGGGCATCACCAATGTCGCCCCGGGCGACATCGTCAACCGCTACGTGGACCTGGCTAACAGCGGCACACTCGATGCGCAGTCGCTGACCGTGCAGGTGGGGGCCACCGGCAGCGGCGCCCTCATCACCGACGGAGTGGCGCCGGCCACCACCAAGGCGCTGCGGGTGACGATCACCTCGTGCACGACGAACTGGGCGCCCACCACGGGAATCTGCAGCGGCACGACGTCGATCGTCCTCGCCGCGACGCCGGTCAGCGGGCTCTCCACCGCCGCCAGCCTGATCGCAGGCGCCATCCCGGCCGGCACGGTCGCGCACCTGCAGGTCTCCACGCAGCTGCCGGACCAGACTGAGACGACCGTGAACGGCAACCTGCCGGCGACGACCATTCAGGGTCAGAGTGCCGTCTTGGCCTACACCTTCGGCGAGGTGCAGCGCACCTCCACCACGACCAACAGCTGACCGACCCCCAGGGACGCCGCCACGGGCGGTTGAGCCCCCGATCGCCGCCCGGCGCACCTGACGAAGGAGTATGCGATGTCGAGCAGACCGCGCCTCGCACTGCGGATCACCGCGGTGCTGGCCGGCCTGCTCGCCGCCGCACTGGGCACCGCACCGGCATCGGCGGCCATTGATGCCCGCATCGCGCAATCCGCCCCGGCCCAAAGCGCAACCTGGTCGGCGGTGCCGGGGCCGGTCGGCGCCACGCCGATCGCCGGCCAGCCGCACGTCATCAACTGGAATCTCTCCGGGATCCTCGTCGCCCAGTACTTCCAGGTCACGAACACCGGGTCGCTGGACCTCACCGGCCAGACGTACAGCGCGGTCAATTCGAAGGCCACGAACGGCAACGCCCCGCCTGCCATTGGGCTGGACGCCTGTATCGGCGCCACCTGGAACACCGTTCTGGGAACCTGCGCGGGCACCGTGGTCCGGATCGTGGCCACCACCCAGTCGGCGATCGCCTCCACGACGGCCATCCGCGCCGGCGGCTCCCTGAGTCTGCGCGCAATGCCGATCACGCTGCCGAACTTCCCCCAGCCGTACACGACCACCGTCTCCGTCTCGGTGAGCCTCAGCCAGACGCGCACCGCCACCATCACCAACACCTGACCAGGAGTCGACATGAGCTCGCTGACCGCCGCACCGCAGCTGGGCACCGGCCGGCACCGCGACGCCACTGACGGCGGCGCCCGCCGCATCGCGCCGCTGAGCGTGCTGCGCCAGCTGGGCCGCGTGGCGGCCAACGTCGCGCTCGGCCGTGCTGCGGTGGTCAGCGGCGGCCGCGCCGTGCGCATTGGCGTCGGCCACGTCGGGTTCTCGCCGGTGCTGTCCCCGAGCATGACGCCGACGTTCGGTCCCGGTGACCTCATCCTCACCAGGGCTGAGCCGGCGGCGAAGATCGAGGTCGGCCAGATCCTGGTCCTGCCGGAGCCGAATGCGCCCGGCCAGCGCTACGTCCACCGGGTCATGGCCGTCACCGTCGAGGACGGCCAGCCGGTGGTGCAGACCAAAGGCGACGCCAACTCCGCGCCCGAGAGCTTCAAGCTCCGGGTGACGTCGGACACCGTGCCGGTTGTCGTGGGCAGCGTGCCGCACGCGGGCCGCCTGGCGCTGCTCCTGCACGGCGGCATCTTGCGGGCGCTGGTGATCGGGCTGATCGGCTGCTGCCTGCTGGTCGGCGTCAAGCGCGCCCTCCTCGACCGATGAGGGCCGGACCTGTCAGCATCGACGCCATGCCAGAGGACGCGGCGATGCAGGACCTGCTCGGGCCGATCCGCGAGCGCAACCGGGCCAAGCTGCTGTCAAGGGTGATACGGGTGCGCGAGGCGATCCTCGGCCCCCAGGCCCGTCTGTCGATGACCGACGAGCTGCGCGGCGACCTGCACGCCCTCATCGGAGCGCTGGGCACCTACGGCTGGGCCACCGGCTCGGCCATCATGAGCGAGGTCCAGACCGCGCTCAACGCCGGCAAGTCGGCCGCGCATCTAGCGCCGGCCCTGGACCTGCTCATCGACGACATCGGGACGCCGCGGGGCGGTGCGACCCAGTGACCGCCGGGCGTCCCCCGATCCCGGCCGACGAGGCCGAGAGGGTCGCCGCGCTGCGCGCGCTGGCCCTCCTGGATACGCCGAGCGAGGAGCGCTTCGATCGGATCACCCGCACAGCGCAGCGCGTCCTGAATGTTCCGATCGCGCTGATCACGCTCGTGGACACCGATCGGCAGTACTTCAAGAGCTGCCAGGGATTGGGCGTCAGCGAGACTCCGCGGAGCGCATCCTTCTGCGCCCACGCCATTGCCGCAGACGACATCCTGCACGTCCGCGATGCGCTCGAGGATCCCCGATTCGTGCGGAACCCGCTGGTCCTGGGATCGCCGTACATCCGGTTCTACGCGGGCAAGCCGCTGCAATCCGTGTCAGGGCACCGGCTTGGGACCCTGTGCGTGATCGACATCGTGCCGCGCAATCTCACCGAGGACGAGGCCTCGACCTTGATCGACCTTGCCGCCTGGGCTGAGCTGGAGCTCGCGGTCATCACGATGAGCCAGGCGGTGCGGCAGCGCGACCAGCTTCAGCGCCGCTTGCGGACCGTGGCCGAATCCGTGCCGCTGGGTCTCGCGCTGCTCGATCCCGCTCACGGCATCACGGCCGCGAACAGCTCGCTGTCCGCCCTGACCGGCCTGTCCACCGACGCGCTCGTGGGCGCGCCGCTGAATCGGCTGCTGAGCGATCGGACAACCGCGAACCGCCCGCTCGTCCTGACGGTCCCGGGCGAGATGGACGCGGTGCTCACCGCAGCAGACGGCTCGCGGCGCGACGTGCGGGTGAGCTGCGCCCCGCTGCAGGACGACGACGGGGGCGCGCTCGTCGCCGTGATCAGCGACGTCACCGCTCAACGGGCGGTGGAACGGCTCAAGGACGAGATCATCAGCGTCACGGGGCACGAGCTGCGCACTCCCCTGACCGCGATCCGCGGGTCGCTGGGCTTGCTGGCGGCCGGCATCGGCGGCGGCCTCGCTCCGGACAGCCAGCGGCTGGTCGACTCGGCCGTGCGCAACACCGAGCGGTTGATCCGCTTGGTCAACGACATGCTGGATGTCGAGCGCCTGGCCGCGGGCCAGCTGCCGATGCAGCTCGGACCAGCGGATCTGGCCGATGTGGCGACGGCCGCCGGCGACGGTCTGTTGCAGGTCGCGGCCGAGGCTGGGGTCGGGCTGCATGTCGAGGCCGACGGCCCGGTGCCCGTCGTCGGCGACCGCGACCGGCTTATTCAGGTAGCCACGAACCTGGTGCACAACGCGATCAAGTTCTCGTCGGTCGGCGCGACGGTGCACGTCAAGGCCGCGCTCGCAGACGACGGGGCCACGCTGACGGTCGAGGATTCCGGCGACGGCATGGACGCCGCCGACACGGAGCGCATCTTCGAGCGCTTCACGCAGCTGGACACCGGGGCCAATCGAGCGGGCGCGGGGGCCGGGCTGGGCCTCGCGATCGTGCGCGGCATCGTGGAAGCGCACAGCGGAACGGTCACGGTCACATCGGCGCCGGGCCAGGGCTCCACCTTCGAGGTCCGGCTGCCGCACGCGTCCGGGGCCCGGCCATGACGCGCCGCGTTCTGGTCATCGACGACGAGCCGGACATCCGCGAGATCACCGCGCTCACGCTGGAGCGGCTGGCCGGGTGGGAGGTGCTCATCGCGTCGAATGGGTCCGACGGGGCCCGGCTAGCGGTGGACGGTCGACCGGATGCGGTGCTGCTCGATGTGATGATGCCGGACGTCGACGGCGAGGCGACGGCCAGGCTGATCCGCGCCAACTGCGACCTCCGCGAGCTGCCCATCGTCCTGCTCAGTGCGGCGACCCAGCTGCCGGCGTGGGCCGAGGAGCTCGGGGTCCTCGGCCTGGTCGCCAAGCCGTTCGATCCGATTGGGCTGCCCGACCAAGTTCGGGCGGAGCTCGGCTGGTGACGCCGCGGGCCGGGCGCTGATTCGCCCCTGAGCGGGCTGCGGATACTTGGCACTGGAGCAGCCGCGCATCGTCTATCGCACCTAGGGCAGACGTGAGCGATCGGCAAGACATCGACGCTCGACGCCACGTGCGCCGCCGGGTAGCCAGATGTTGCGCAACGTGGCTCCGTCCGACGTGATGCTTGCTCGTTGCGCGCAAGGACGTATGTCCGTGCATACTTTCCCGATGCGCAGAACTGCGGTGCTCGTCGGTCTTATCGGCTGTCTTCTGGCGATGTTCGTCGCCTCCGCCGGTGGTGCGGCGGCCGCCCCGCCAGCGGGCACTGCATCGGCCGGCGGCGTCGGAAACGACGTGTCAT
>JAOPVO010000347.1 GCA_025966155.1 Pseudonocardiales bacterium | reverse complement strand
CGACGGAATGACCATTCCGGATCTAGGAAGAAGATATGAAAGGCCGAAGGGCCGAGCCCGATCCGATCTTCGCCGAGCAGCGCTTGGCCGATATCTATGACGCCCTGGATCCCGACCGCAGCGACCTTGACGCCTACGCGGCCATCGTCGGCGAGCTCGGTGCGCGATCGGTGCTGGACCTTGGCTGCGGCACGGGCGAGCTCGCGTTGAGGCTCGCAGCCGATGGGATTGACGTCATCGGCGTCGACCCGGCGGCCGCGTCGCTCCGGGTGGCGCAGGCGAAGCCGCACGCCGATCAGGTGCGATGGATCCGCGGCGATGCGACCACGCTGCCGGACGGCCGTGTCGACCTTGTGCTCATGACCGGCAACGTCGCTCAGGTCTTCGTCGCGGATGGGGAGTGGGAGTCGATGCTGCGGGGAGTCCGGGATGCGCTGGCGCCCGGTGGCCACCTCGTCTTCGAGGTACGCGATCCGGCTCAGCGGGCCTGGGACCGATGGACCCCGGAGGGCACCCGCCGGCGCATCGATATCCCTGGCGTCGGAGTGGTCGAGTCGTGGTGCCGGGTCACCGACATCAGCGGCGATCTCGTGTCGTTTCGATGGACCTTCAGGTTCGAGCGCGACGGCGTGGAACGGACCTCGAACTCCACGCTGCGCTTTCGTTCGCGCGAGGAGATAGCCCGCTCGCTGTCGGCTTGCGGCTTCGACGTGGTCGAGGTACGTGCCGCTCCGGATCGACCCGGGCTCGAGTTCGTGTTCATCGCGGCCGCGCGCAGCCAAGGTCGACCTGCAACGATCGTGCTCAACCGAGCCGAAGCGGAGCGCAGATGACCGAGGCTCGACCCACAGTCACCGCCGATACCGAGCGCGTTCGCATCACGTCCTGGCAGTTCGCGCAGGCCGGCGATGCGACGGGGCGCCACCGGCATGAGTTCGACTACGTGGTCGTGCCCATTACCGGCGGCGTTTTCGCGGTGGTCGCGCCCGACGGAACTCGGGAGATGACGCAGGTCGCCGGAGTCCCGTACCTGGGAACCGCCGGCACGGAGCACGACGTTGTCTGTGCCACCGGCGCGGGAGCCGTATTCGTCGAGGTCGAGTACAAGCGCTAGACAGTAGACACCTGTCTACTTTGTCACTTCCTGGCCAAGCTATGCATTGTTCGGGGCGCAACTGGATAGACACCACCCATGACTCACCACGCTGCCCACAACCCGGCCGAGCTGAAGGAATACGAGACCGCGGAGGAGGAGTACGAGCGACTGGTTCGCGAGATGGAGCACATCAAGTTCGACGTCCACGTCACTGAAGAGACGAAGGCCGAGCTCGCGGGGCGGATCGTCGATGCCCGCGCCCGGTTCGAGGACGTCTCTCACGCCGTGACCGGCGTCGTCGGCCCGCAGTCCACGGAGGCCCCGGAGATCGCGCCCGTTCCGTAGATCCGGGGTTCCAGCGCGCGGTGTGGGGCGCCTGGAGTGGCTTCTATGAGGTCTGCCTACGATCGACCGGTGGCCGACGATCTGCACTTCTATTTCGATCCCGTATGCCCGTTCGCCTGGATCACCAGCAAGTGGGTGCGCCTAGTGGCAGCGGAGCGCGGCTACAGCGTGCAGTGGCGCTTCATATCCCTGCGCTTGATCAACAGCCACCTCGACTACGCGGCTGATTTCCCGCCCGACTACGAGGCTGGCCACACCGCCGGCAAGAAGCTGTTGCGCGTGGCGGCGGCGACCCGAGCGGCTCACGGCCACGACGCCGTGGGTGCGTTGTATGAGGCGCTGGGCCACCGGATATTCGAGATCCCTAGAGCCGAGCGCCCCTACGGCAATGGCCGCGAGCTGCGGGATACCCCCGATTTCGTGAGTGGCGCGCTAGGTGCCGCCGGTCTGCCGTCTCAGTTGGCTGGTGCGCTCGAGGACAGCTCCCTCGATGCGATCCTGCAGGCCGAGTCCGACGAGGCGCTGGCCCTCACCGGCCGCGACGTGGGAACGCCCATCCTCCATTTCGCGCCGCCGGGCGGCTTGGCGCTGTTCGGCCCCGTTATCAGCGAGCTTCCGCCGCCGGAGCGTGCGGGGGAGCTCTGGGATCACGTCGTCGGGCTGGCTGGGTTCGCTGGCTTCGCCGAGCTGAAGCGCAGCCTCCGGGTGCGCCCCAACCTCCCGAGCCTGGGCGGCTGAGGCCTGGACGAGCGCAAATGCCGACGGCGCCATCCGGTGTGCGGGATAGCACCGTCGGCTTAATACGATAGGGGGGGTTCTACGTCAGAGCGTCCTTGACCTTGCCGCCCGCGTCTTTCAGCTTCTCCCCAGCCTGCTTCATCGCGCCCTCGGACTGATCGGCCCGGCCCTCGGCCTGGAGATCACGGTCGCCCGTCTTCTCGCCGACGGTCTCCTTGGCCTGGCCGGAGACTTCCTCTGCCTTGTTCTTCGCCTTATCCACGATGCTCATGGGCATTTCGATACCCGCAGGCTGACGTCGAACACCCGCCTGCGCGAATTGACAGGCGCTAGCGGGAGAGATCGACCAAGGTGCGGCCCTGGGCCGCCCCCTGCAGGAGCGCATCGAGGGACTGGGGAATCTGGGCCAGCGACACGGTCGCGGAGCCCAGCGCCTCGAGCCCGCGCGGACGCAGGTCGGTGGCGATCCGGGCCCACACCT
>JAOPVO010000308.1 GCA_025966155.1 Pseudonocardiales bacterium | reverse complement strand
AGGTCCGGCTCGTCGCTGCGCACGATGCCCAGCTCCGCGGCGTTGCGCTGCAGCGAGGACAGCCGGGCGTGCGCGTACTGCACGTAGTGCACCGGGTTCTCGTTGCTGTTCTTGGTGACCTCCTCGACATCGATAGTCACCGGGGTATCGGTGGACCACCGCGCGAGGGTGTACCGGGCGGCATCGACGCCCACGAGCTCGATCAGCTCATCGAGGGTGACGATCGTGCCGGCCCGCTTCGACAGCTTCAGCTCCTCGCCGCCGCGCAGCAGCTTGACCACCTGGCCGATGAGAATCTCGATGTTCTGGTCCGGATCGTCCCCGGCGCAGGCGACCATGGCCTTCATCCGCCCGACGTAGCCGTGGTGGTCCGGGCCCAGCATCAGCACGGCGCGGTCGAATCCGCGGCCCCGCTTGTCCAGGTAGTAGGCGCAGTCGGCGGCGAAGTAGGTGGTGTCGCCGTCGCTCTTGATCAGCGGGCGGTCCTTGTCGTCGCCGAAGTCGGTGGTGCGCAGCCAGACCGCGCCGTCGGCCTCGTAGACGTGGCCCTGCTGGCGCAGGGTGTCCAGGGCCTTGTCGATCGCGCCGGACTCGTGCAGGGACAGCTCGGAGAACCAGACGTCGAAGTGGACGCGGAACGTCTCGAGCGAGGCCCGGATCTCGGCCAGCATCGCGAGGTACCCGCGCTTGCGGAACGAGTTGATGTTGTCGGCGCGGTCGCCGACAGTCAGGTCCGGGTCGATCGACAACAGCTGCGCGGCCAGCTCGGGGATATACGCCCCGTGGTAGCCGTCCTCCGGGATCGGCTCGCCGACAGCCGCCGCGTAGAGGGACCGGCCGAACTTCTCCAGCTGTGACCCGGCGTCATTGATGTAGTGCTCGGCCGTGACGTCCGCGCCGGCGGCAACGAGGATCCGGTGCAGGGAGTCCCCGACGGCAGCCCAGCGGGCGTGCGCGAGGTGCACCGGCCCGGTCGGGTTGGCCGAGACGAACTCGAGGTTGATCCGCTGCCCGGCGAGCGCCTGGGAGTGCCCGTACTGCGCGCCGGCCCGCACGATCGTCCCGGCCAGGCCGCCGAGGGTTCCCGCGGATAGGCGGACGTTGAGGAAGCCAGGGCCGGCGATGTCGACGTCGGCGATGCCCTCGGCCTGGCGCAGCCGCTCCGCGATGATCGCGGCGATGTCCCGGGGCGCGCGGCCGACGGGCTTGGCCAGCCGCATCGCGACATTCGTGGTGTAGTCGCCGTGGTCCCGGTTCCGGGGGCGCTCGACGACGATCGCCACAGCCAGAACGGCCGGGTCATCGGCGCCGGGCAGCTCGCCGGCTGCGGCAGCGGACTCGACCGCCGCCCGAATGGCGTCGGAGAGCTCCTGTGGCGTCACTCCGCCCATCTTAGTGGGCCCGGCCTGCCCTGTTTTCCGGCTGAGCAAGCACACGCGCGACGCCATGAAAGGGTTCAGAGTCGTGTCCACGGGCACCTTGCGCGCCCGCGAGCCGTTCTGTGCGGTGATGCGCCGCCTAGACTCGGCAGCTGACTTCCTCGCTGCCTTAAGGGCGGCCGACTCGAGAGAGCGACGATGCCGACCCCGAACAAGCCTGGATCCGCCAAGCCCGGCGTGAAAGCCACCGCCGCCAAGGCGCCCGGCAAGTCCGCCGCGCGTCCCGCCACTTCCGCAGGCAAGCGCCCCCCAACGGTGCCGCCCAAGCGCAAGCCCTCGACGTCCATCGTCGACCGACCGCAGCGGCCGTGGGGCCTCATCGCCACCACCGCGATCATCGTGATCTTCGCCCTCGCGGTCATCGGCTACGCCGTCACCCGCCCGGGCACGGACGAGCCGAATGTCGGCGGCGCAGCGAGCTCCGTCGCCCCCGCCTCGGCCACGGCGGAGCAGATCGCCGCGATCCCCGGCATCACCGTCAAGTCCTTCCCGGGCGGCAACCACACGACCGATCTCGTCGACTACGGGGCGGACAGCCCGCCGTTCGGCGGCGAGCACAATCCGGTCTGGGCCGCCTGCACCGGCGTGGTCTACCCCGACCAGCTCGCGAACGAGAATGCCGTGCACATGCTCGAGCACGGCGCCGTCTGGATCACCTATCAGCCCGACCTCGACCAGGCCTCCAAGAACATCCTGGAGAAGAAGGTCAACGGCATCAACTTCATGGCGATGAGCCCATACGCGGGGCTCAAGACGGCGATCTCGCTGCAGGCGTGGGGCTACCAGTTGTTCGTCGACACCGCCGATGACCCACGGATCGACCAGTTCATCGCCGCGGTGCGCCTGAACCCCAGCACGACCCCGGAGTACGGCGCCACCTGCAACCAGCCCGCGTTCAAGCCGAGCGAGAGCACCCCGGGCCACCCGTTCAACGGATGACCCCGATCGACCCGCACCAGAGCGCAGGACGGGAGCACACGCAATGACCTCCATCCAGGAACGGCGCGACGCCCTGCGCCAGACGCCGCCGCCGAGCGACCCCGAGGACGGGGCCGCCGCGGGCCGTGCGGCCCGGTCGGGTGCGACACTGCGGCTGGTGCTGCTGGGGATCATCGCCGTCATGGTGCTGGGCATCGCCGGGGCCGGCGGCTACCTGCTGCGCGGCAACTCCGGCTCGTCCGCGGCCGAGCCGGGGGACTCCTCGGTGGACGCCGGCTTCGCGCGGGACATGATGACCCACCACGAGCAGGCCGTGCAGATGGCGATCACCGTCGAGTACGCCAGCGCGGATCCCGAGGTGCGCACGCTCGCCTTCGACATCGAGACCAGCCAGACATTCCAGGAGGGCCAGATGAACGGCTGGCTGGACTCCTGGGGCCTCACCCGCCAGACCGATCAGGCGATGATGGCCTGGATGGGCGACGGCGGCATGGACCACGGAGGCATGGCCAGCGACGCCGCGACCGACCCCACCGGCGCCAACACCGCGCTGATGCCCGGGATGGCCACGCCGGCCGAGATCGACGCGCT
>JAOPVO010000166.1 GCA_025966155.1 Pseudonocardiales bacterium | reverse complement strand
CCGCGCATCCGTCGACCCCGGTGTTCGCCAAGCTGACGGCCGACACCGCCGACATCGTTGCCGTGGCCCGGGCCTGCGTCGATGCCGGCGCGGATGGGCTGTCGATGATCAACGCGGTGCGCGGCATGGGCATCGACCTCGACACGATGCGCCCTACCCTCGGCGGCATCAGCGGCGGCCTGTCAGGCCCCGCAATCCGGCCGATCGCCGTCCGTTGCGTGTGGCAGGTCAGCCAGGCGCTGCCCGCTGTGCCGATCATCGGCATGGGCGGCATCGCCTCCGGCCTGGATGCGCTGGAGTTCATCCTCGCCGGGGCCAGCGCGGTGGCCGTCGGCACGGCGGCGCTGGGCGATCCGGGCGCCCATATCCGGATCCGATCGGAGCTGCGCACGGCGCTGGGCGAGCGCGGCTTCGCCTCGGTCGCCGATGCGGTGGGCTACGCCCGCCGGGCCGCCGACCGGTCTATACCCGGCTATCCGATCGGAGTTCCCTCATGACCCCATTCGGCGATCGGCTCAGCGCCGCCCTGGATGCGCGCGGCTCGCTCTGCGTCGGGATCGACCCGCACGCGGCGCTCCTGTCGTCGTGGGGGCTGCCCGATTCCATCGAGGGCCTGGCGGCCTTCGCGGCGGTGTGCGTCGAGGCGCTGGGCGGGACGGTTGCGGTCGTCAAGCCCCAGTCGGCTTTCTTCGAGCGGTTCGGGTCGCTGGGCGTGGCCGTGCTCGAGCGGACCATCGTCGACCTGCGGTCCGCCGGCGCCCTGGTGCTGCTGGATGTCAAGCGCGGCGACATCGGCTCGACGATGGCGGCCTATGCCGATGCCTACCTCGATCCGGCGTCGCCCATAGCCAGCGATGCGATCACGGTGAGCCCGTTCCTGGGCGTGGGCTCGCTCCAGCCTGCGTTCGACGTGGCGGCCGCGAACGGCGGCGGCGTGTTCACCCTTGCGCTGACGTCGAACCCCGAGGCGGGCGAGGTTCAATTCGCCACCCGCCCCGACGGGACGATGCTCGGCCAGTACGTGCTCGATGCGATTGGCGCGCTGAATGCCGGGGGCTTGTCCGCCGGCCCGCTCGGCTCGTTCGGCGTGGTTGTCGGCGCGACGATCCGGACGGACCTGCCGGTGAGCTTCGGCGTGGTGGGCGGCCCGATCCTCGCCCCCGGCGTGGGCGCTCAGGGCGGCAGCGCCGACAGCGTGCGGCGGATCTTCGGCGATGCGCTGGCCGGTGTGCTGCCCAGCGTCTCGCGCGAGGTGCTCGCCGCCGGACCGGACGCGGCGGCACTGCGGGCGTCGGCGGAGCGCCTCATCGACGAGTTCGCCTACCTCCGCCGGTAGACCAGCCGTGATGCCCCAACCGAGCGCCCGGCCGCCGTGGGTGGACGCGGCGGCCGTCTTCCGCGCCCCGCCGAACTGGCCCGCTCCGCCGGTGGGCTGGGAGCCGCCTGCGTTCTGGGCCCCGCCGCCGTGGTTCCCGCCGCCACCCCCGCGGTGGCAATTCTGGGACCGGCCGCCGCCTGCCCTTGGCGAGGCGAGCTATGGGCGGCGCGGCTGGGCCCTGGACGACGCCGTGCGCGACGCGCGGGCCCGCACGGGCGCGGCGTGGGGCTGGCGGGTGGCGGTCTGGCCGGTCGTCGCGCTGGCGGCCGTCATCCTCCTGGGCGGGCTGGTCGTCCTCCCGCTCGGCGACGGCGCCGTCGCGGCCGCTGCGGCCACAGTGCTGTTCTACGCCGTCCTGGTAGGCGTGGCTGTGGTCGTCGGTCGGCCCATCGCCGCCCTGGCCGGGGGGTGGGTGCCCGCATTCGGCCTCGGCCCGCCCCGATGGATCGACGCCCCGATCGGCGCGGCTGCGGCCGCCGTGCAGTTCGGGGCGCGGATCCTCGTCGCCATTCTGCTGGTGGCCCTGATCCCGGCGCTGCGCAACGCCGATGCCTCGAACCTCGACATCAAGGGCCTGTCCGGCCTCGAACTCGCGCTGACCGCCGTCGTGGTTGTCATCGTGGCCCCGGTGGTCGAGGAGATCCTGTTCCGGGGCTTGATCCTGCGCACGGCGATGACCCGGATGGGGTTCTGGCCGGCCGCGCTCGGCTCGTCGACGGTGTTCGCGCTCTTCCACGCCCCGGCGGTGGACTCCGTCGGCGGCGCGGCGGTGCTGGTATCGAGCATCTTCGTCTTCTCCGTGGGCCAGTGCCTGCTGGTGCGCTGGCAGGGGAGGCTGGCCCCGGCGATGGCGTCGCATGGCGTGGCCAACGGCGTCGCGCTGCTGCTGGCTGTTCTCATCGCGTCTTGAGCGGTCGCCCTGACGTGCTTGCCCTGACAGCACGCTGCTGGCGCAATCACCCTTGCGCGGGTCGCGCTGGCGCTGGTCTGATCATTGGGCTGTAATAGCCGCGCGATCATAGTTTGCTATGAGCGGCTGCCACTCAATGAGGAATGGAGCACGTCGCATGGGATCTTTGGATGGTCGAGTAGCCATCATCACCGGCGGAGGGCGCGGGATCGGTCAGTCGATCTCCAAGCTGTTCGCCGCCGAGGGCGCATCCGTGGTCATCAATGACCTGGGCGTCAACACCGACGGCACCGGCGGGGACCGCGGTCCCGCGCAGGACACCGCCGAGGAGATCAAGGCCGCCGGCGGCAAGGCCATCGGCAACGGCGGCGACATCGCCGACGCCGCCACTGGCGAGGAGCTCGTCGAGACGGCGGTCAGCGAGTTCGGCAAGCTGGACATCGTCGTCAATGTCGCGGGCATCCTGCGCGACCGGATGATCTTCAACCTGTCGCCCGAGGACTGGGACGCGGTCATCCGCGTCCACATGCGCGGCACGTACTCGACGGTCCGTCCGGCCGCCGCGTACTGGCGCGAGCAGCGCAACCCCGAGGGCCACTACCGGATCGTCAACTTCACGTCCGTCTCGGGCCTGCACGGCGCGGCCGGCCAGCCCAACTACGCGGCCGCCAAGATGGGCATCGTCGGCCTGACGTACTCCCTGGCCAACGCGCTGGGCCGCTACGGCGTCACCGCCAACGCGATCAGCCCCGGCGCCGCGACCCGCATGACCGACACCGTCCCGACGGACCGTCGTCGCGCGGGCTCGGCTGACGCCGCCGAGGCGCCGCTGGACCGCTCGCCCGACAACGTCGCGCCGATCGTGCAGTACATGGCGACGACCGACTCCGACTGGCTCTCGGGCCGCGTCGTGCACTCGGCCGGCTACAACGTGTCGCTGTACAACAACCCGGAGCCGATCGCGTCGATCTCGACCGACGGCCCCTGGAACCTGGCCGACCTGAAGTCCAAGGTCGAGGCCACGTTCCGCCCGCTGGCCGACGGCCTGCCGACCCGCCCGTAGGTCCGGTAGCTCCGTAGCGAGTCAGGTCCACCGCAAGACCGCTTCACCGCTCAGCTGCTCCAGCCGGAGGCCGGCGGCTGCGCCCCGATCAGGGGTGCGGCCGCCGGCCTCTAGTGGTTCGATGCGCTCATGGGCGCAGTTCGGGTGGTCGTCGAGGATGTCGACGCGACAATCGTCGCCATGGCGGCGTCGGGCTACGCCGTCGCCTAGCGATGGGGGCCGCTCTTCGCGATCCTCACTGGGTCGGGGCCTGATCTCTGGGTGTCTGGCGCGGGGACGTCAGCGGCCCAGTCCACTGCGCGCCTGAGCGCCGAGGACGCGGCGCAAGCCAGCGTCCGGATCGTCATGGAGGTGCCAGACCCTGCGGCGGCCGTGGCCGAGTTGACCGCCGCGGGCTGGTCCGTCGCGACCGAGCCGCTGTCCGGGCCGGGCGGAACACAGCAGTTGGTGCGGCGAGGCCCGGTCTTCCTGGAGGTCTTCTCCGCGCGCTGAGGGCGCAGCGCAGGCCCGCCGGTCGGCCCTCTGCTCGTGTCCAGCCAGAGACGACCGCCCAGTCCCCCAGTCGCCCAGTCGCCCAGTCGCCCCCGTCGGCACAGTCGCGACAAGCCGGCGCGGTCCCAGTCAGGGGAGCTCGGGCAGCCGCAGCCCGACGCTGTCGGTGCGCCAGAAGGCGTCGGAGTAGATGAGAGCGCCGCTCAATCCAGGGTCGAATCGGGGGAGCCGGTAGGCCATGAATGCCTCGTCCGGGATCCGGGTCGAGGGCGCGGTGAAGCCAAGGCTCGATGCCGGCTCGAAGCCGAACCGCGGGTAA
>JAOPVO010000284.1 GCA_025966155.1 Pseudonocardiales bacterium | reverse complement strand
CCGCCCGGGCGGCCGCCGATGCCGGCGCCGTCGCGCTGCAGCGCACCCCGTCGCAGCTGGCGGCCCTGGCTGAGGCCGGCGTCGTCGATGCCGGCGGCCTGGGCCTGGTGCTCATCCTCGATGCCCTGGCCGGGGTGCTGAGCAAGGAATGGTCGCCACGCGCGCACATCGCGGTCGTCCCGATCACCGGCGACGCGCGGGCCCCCCGCGACGCGGGTCAGCTGGAGCGGGAGCGCGAGACCGGCAGCGAGGAGTTCGGGTACGAGGCGCAGTACCTGCTCGCGGCTCCGGAGGCGGCACTGGTCCGGCTTCGGGTGGAGCTCGGCGGGCTGGGCGACTCATTGGCGATCGTGGCTGTCGGTCCCTCGTTGTGGAATGTTCACGTGCATGTGAATGACGTCGGCGCGGCGATCGAGGCCGGCCTGCGCGCTGGGCGCCCGGACCAGATCACCGTGACGCGGTTCGCCGACCAGCAGGCGCTGCGCTCGGAGGGCCGCCCCGACAGCGGGCCCGGCGCGCCGCGCGTTGCCGTCGTGGCGGTCGCGCCGGGGCACGGGCTCGGCCACCTCTTCAGCGGCGAGGGCATCGCCGTGGTCGAGATGGCCCCGGACAGCGACTCGGCCGCGGCGCTTCGGGCCGACGTCGTCAAGGCCGTGCTGGCCACCCGCGCACCCGGGGTGGTCGTGCTGGCCGGCGCGGGCTGGGCCCATGTCGCCGACGCTGCAGCGGAGGAGGTCCGGCCGCAGGGCCGCGACGTCGCCGTCCTCTCCCTTCGCAGCCCGCTGCAGGGCCTGGCGGCGCTGGCGGTCCACGACCCGGCGCGGCGGTTCGCCGACGACGTCGCGGCCATGGCCGAGGCCGCGGGCGCCACCCGCTGGGCCGAGGTCTCCATCGCCCGGGCCGCCGCGCTGACGATGGTGGGCTGGTGCGCCACCGGTGACGCCCTCGGGCTGATCGAGGGCGAGGTCGCCGGGGTGGGCACCTCGATTATCGATGTCGCAGCGGCCTTGCTGGATCGCATCCTCGCCGTCAGCGGGGAGCTGGTCACGCTGCTGCCGGGGGCCGACATGCCCGCGGCTGTGATTGAGGCACTGCAGGCGCACCTGGCCGCGACCGCGCCGCACGTCGAGGTGAGCGTGCTGCAGGGCGGGCAGGTGCATCCGCCGCTGCTGCTGGGTGTCGAGTGAGGCACGAACGAGCAATGAGGCACGAGTGACCGACCTGTTCGAGACCCGGCTCGAGGATGTTGTCGGCGGGCGGACGGCGAAGAAGCTCGCGGCGGCGTTCGAGCACCGCACCGTGCGCGACCTGCTCTGGACGGCGCCGCGCACGTTGCTGGAGAACGGCAAGACGTCCAACCTGATCGACCTCGTCGACGGGGAGAGCGTTGTGGTCTCCGCGAAGGTGCAGAGCGTCAGCTCGCGCAAGATGCGCGACAAGCCGGGGCACATCACCGAGATCGTGATCGGCGACGCCGCGCTCGGCAGGGTGTCGGTGACGTTCTTCGACGCCAAGCCGTTCCGGGCGCGGATGGTCAACGTCGGCGACTTCGGGGTGTTCAGCGGCAAGGTGTCCACCTACAACGGCCGGCGCCAGCTCGTCGGGCCGCGGTACACGCTGCTGCGCGCGGACGGCGCGATCGGCAGCGCCGAGAACCAGCTGTCGCCGGAGGTGGCGCTGCTGACGGGGGCGTTCATCCCGATCTACGCCGCCACCAAGGACATCGACGCCTGGGCCATCGCCCAGAGCGTCACCTTGGCCTTGGAGCACATCGGCGGCGCGGAGGATCCCCTGCCGGCCCGGTTCCGCGCCGAGCACGGGCTGATGGGCATCGTCGAGGGCATGCAGGCGGTGCATCGCCCGACGAGCTATGGGCATTGGATAGCCGGCAAACGGCGTTTCGCGTGGGATGAGGCGCTGGCTCTGCAATTCGTCCTGGCGCGTCGCCGGGAGGCCAACAGCCTCATCCCCACGATGCCGCGCCCGCGCACTCCCGGCCGCCTGCTCGACGCCTTCGATCAGCGGCTGCCGTTCGCCCTGACCGCCGGCCAGCGCGAGATCGGCGACGGCATCGCGGCCGAGCTGCTCGGCCCGGCGCCGATGCAGCGACTGCTGCAGGGCGAGGTGGGCTCAGGCAAGACCGTCGTTGCATTGCGGGCAATGCTTCAGGTGGTCGACGCCGGCGGCCAAGCCGCGCTGCTCGCCCCGACCGAGGTGCTTGCGGCCCAGCATCTGCGCACAATCCAGGCACTGATGGGGGATCTGGCTCGGGAGGGGCAGTTCGGCGCCTCCGAGCACGCGACGCGCATCGCCCTGCTGACCGGGTCGCAGACCGCCGGCCAGCGCCGCGCTGCGCTGCTGGAGGCCGCGTCGGGAGCTGCGGGCATCGTCGTGGGCACCCACGCAGTGATCCAGGAGAATGTCCAATTCGCCGACCTCGCGCTGGTGGTGGTCGACGAGCAGCACCGATTCGGCGTCGAGCAGCGCGATGCATTGCGCGCTAAGGCCGGGACGCCGCCGCATCTGCTCGCGATGACCGCGACGCCGATCCCGCGGCCGGTCGCGATGACGGTGTTCGGCGACCTCGACGCCTCGACGCTGCGCGAGCTCCCGGTCGGGCGCTCGCCCATCGCCACCTCGGTGGTGCCGGCGGATAACGCCAAGTGGGTCGACCGGACGTGGACTCGCGTGCGGGAGGAGGTCGCCGCCGGGCGGCAGGTCTTCGTCGTCTGCCCGCGCATCGGACTGGCCGACGGCCCGGATACCGACACACTGCCCGAGGACGAGCCCGATGACATCGACGAACCCGACGATGCCCGTCCCGGCGCCGACGGCACGGCCAAGGTGATCCGGCCGCCGCTCGCGGTCCTCGATGTCGCGGCCCACCTGCGCGAGGGCCCCCTCGCGGGCCTTCGGCTCGGGATCCTGCACGGCCGCCTTCCCGCGGGGGAGAAGGACGCGGTCATGGAGCAGGTCACCGCGGGCGATCTGGACGTTCTGGTGGCCACCACCGTTATCGAGGTCGGCGTCGACGTGCCGAACGCGACGGTGATGGTCGTGATGGACGCGCACCGGTTCGGGATGTCGCAGCTGCACCAGCTGCGCGGGCGGATCGGGCGGGGAGCGCACGCCGGCCTCTGCCTGCTGGTCACCGATTCCCAGCCGGGCACCCCCGGGCGCGAGCGGCTCGACGCCGTCGCCGGCACGTCGGATGGCTTCGTGCTGGCCCAGCTCGACCTCGCCCAGCGGCGGGAGGGCGATGTGCTCGGCGCCGCGCAGTCCGGGCGGGCCACGACGCTGCGGTTCCTCTCGATCCTCACCGATGAGGACGTCATCTCCGCCGCGCGCCTCGAGGCGCAGCGCCTCGTCGCCGAGGACCGGTCCCTGCGGGGCGCGCCGAACCTGCGCGCGCACATCGAGCACGTCGTCCGCGAGCAGGCCGCAGAATTCCTGGAGAAAACATGACGCTCCCGGAAAGAACATGACGCTCCCGGGGACGACGTGAGCACCCGCATCGTCGGCGGGCTGGCCCGGGGCCGTCGCCTCGCTGTGCCCGAGGCCGGAACCCGGCCGACCTCCGAGCGGGCCCGCGAGGCCCTGTTCAGCGCCCTGGAATCGCGGGTCGGGCTGAACGGCGCGCACGTGCTCGACCTGTATGCCGGCAGCGGCGCGGTCGGGCTGGAGGCGCTGAGCCGAGGGGCGAGGGGCGCGCGCATGGTGGAGTCCAGCGCCGCCGCCGTCACGGTCATCCGCGCCAACGCCGCCGCGGTGGGCCTGGCCGGCGCGCACATCATCGCCGCGCCTGTGGCCCGCCACCTGGCCGGCCCGGCCCCAGACGAGCCCTTCGATGCGGTCATCGCCGACCCGCCCTACGACATGCCCGACTCCGATATCGACGAGCTCCTGCGCCTGCTCAGCGCCCGGAACTGGCTCGCCCCCGGCGCCGTGGTGGTCATCGAGCGGTCCGCGCGGGGCAAATCCGAGCCGTCGTGGCCGGACTTCGTCACGGATCGGGTGCACCGCCGCTACGGCGAGGCTGCGCTTTGGTACGGTCGCTGGCCATGAGCGCCGAGGCTTCGATCGTCCGCCGTGCCGTGTGCCCGGGCTCCTTCGATCCAGTGACGAATGGGCACCTGGACATCATCGGCCGCGCGGCCAGTCTTTACGACGAAGTTGTCGTCGCGGTCCTGATCAACAAGAGCAAATCCAGCCTCTTCACCGTCGACGAGCGCATCGAGATGCTCGGGGAGGTGCTGGCTGTGTACCCGAATGTCCGCATCGACTCCTTCTACGGCCTCCTGGTCGATTACTGCCGCACAAACGACATCCCCGTCATCGTGAAAGGCCTGCGCGCGATCAGCGATTTCGAGTACGAGCTCCAGATGGCCCAGATGAACCGCGGCCTGGCTGGCGTCGACACCCTCTTCATGCCGACCAACCCCGAGTACAGCTTCCTGGCCTCGAGCCTGGTCAAGGAGATCGCGACCTACGGCGGCGACGTCTCGACGCTGCTGCCCCCCACGATCCTCGAGCGACTGCATGAGCGGCTGGGCCGCTGACGTGCCGCCAGCTATCCAGATGCGCCCGTGCGCAACGAGCAAGCGCCGCCGATGACCGAGCAAGCACTGCGGCGCGCCGATGAGCTGCTGACCGATCTGGTCGAGATCGTCGAGACCGCCCGCGCCCTGCCGATGTCCTCCTCCTGCGTCGTCCCGCGCGAGCAGATGCTGGACCTCCTGGACGCCCTGCGCGAGGTGATGCCCCCGGAGATGGCCCAGGCCCGCTCCGTGGTGGCCCGCCGCGACACGATCGAGCAGCAGGCGCACCAGGCGTCCGAGGAGACCCTCGCCGAGGCCCGCGCCGAGGGGGAGCGGCTGGTCTACGCTGCCCGCGTTCAGGCCCACGAGCTGCTGGAGTCCGCACGGGCCGAGCAGGCCATGCTGCTGTCCGCAAGCTCGATCCATCAGCTGGCCGAGCAGGAGGCGGCGGCCAAGCGGGCCGATGCCGAGCAGTACGCCCAGAGCGTCCGCCGCGGCGGCGAGCAGTACGCGAACCAGACGCTGTCCGATCTCGTGGACCTGCTCACCTCCGCGGCCCGCACGGCCGAGAATGGCCGTCGGGCCCTCGTCGACCGCACGGCGGCCGCAGATGCCGCGGCCGCCGGCGGGGACGCCCAGGGGCAGCTCGCCGGCGAGTGGGTCGAGGACGACCTGGAGTCCCTGGACCCACCGGCCGAGCCCGGCGACGCCGATGGCTCCTCAACCGGGGATGCGGTTGATGAGCCCCGCGATCGCTGATTGGCTGAGCGAGCGGCCGTGGGTTAGTCTGGACGACGGCCTTTCCCTCGTCCGATCGAAAGACCCTTCTTTGTATGTCTGAGAACACCACACCGAAGCCGCGTCTCGACCCGCGCCTGCCCTTCATCGTCTCGACGAAGGGGATCAAGCGCGGTCCTGGCGAGATGCGAACCCTGCGGCGTCGTGTTCCCGCTCCTACAGAGCTGGGCCTGGAGATGACGCACGTTGCCGAAGGGGCACAGCTCGACCTCGACTTGCGGTTGGAGTCGGTCTCCGAAGGCATCCTCGTCTCCGGGACCGTGACGGCTCCGATCAATGGCGAGTGCGCGCGGTGCCTCGATCCGATCGACGACGTGCTGACGGTGGATCTCCAGGAGCTGTTCGCCTATGCGGACAGCGTCACGGAAGACACCACAGACGAGGACGAGGTTCACCGCCTTGTGGGCGACCTGCTCGATCTTGAGCCGGTCGTGCGCGATGCAGTGGTTCTGGGACTGCCGTTCAGCCCGTTGTGCCAGCCCGATTGCTCGGGTCTCTGCCCTGAATGCGGGCAGCGCCTCGATGACCTTCCAGCTGATCACTCGCACGAGCAGATCGACGCCCGATGGGCCGGCCTGGTGGATCGACTCGATCCGCCCGACAGCTCCACCTAGACCGCATCACCAGCTAGACCGCAGGACCAGCGGCACCCGCCTGATTCGCCAAGAGTTCGAAGACCTATAAGGAGCACGTCGTGGCCGTTCCGAAGCGGAAGACCTCGCGCAGCAATACCCGTTCGCGCCGGTCGCAGTGGAAGACGTCTGCGCCCACGCTGGTGACGTGCCCGAACCGGGCCTGCGGCGAGCAGAAGCTCCCGCACATCGTCTGCAAGGCGTGCGGCCAGTACGACGGCCGGCAGGTCCTCACGGTCTGACGACCGAGTTCGCTATGACGGTAACTGAGCCCACTTCCCAGGCCGACGGCATCGCGCCGCCGCCAGATGGAATGCAGCTTTCGGCTGTGGGCGGTTACCGCGCGGCCCGGGGCGACCTGTCGGTTGCCATCGGGACGTCGATCGAGGCCAAGCTGCTCGAACGGGCCCTGACTCACCGCTCGTATGCGTACGAGCATGGGGGCCTGCCGCATAACGAGCGGCTGGAGTTCCTCGGCGACGCGGTGCTCGGCATCGTCATCACCGACGCCCTTTACCGGGGATTCCCCGAGCTGCCCGAGGGCAAGCTGGCGAAGCTGCGCGCCTCGATCGTGAATATGCGGTCGCTGGCCGACGTCGCCCGGTCCATCGACGGCGGCGGCCTGGGCCCGTACCTTCGGCTCGGCCGCGGCGAGGAGACCACCGGTGGGCGGGATAAGGCCAGCATCCTGGCCGACACCCTCGAGGCCCTGCTGGGCGCGGTCTATCTCGAGCACGGCCTCGCGATCGCCGAGCAGGTCATCCACCGGCTCTTCGACCCATTGATGTCCGCTGTCGCGCACCGCGGAGCCGCCCTGGACTGGAAAACAAGCCTCCAGGAGCTGACCGCCGCGCTTACCCTCGGCGCCCCGGACTATGTGATCACCTCCGAGGGCCCGGACCACGACAAGTCCTTCACCGCCGCCGCCCGGGTCGCGGGCGAGCTGTTCGGCACCGGCGAGGGCCGCAGCAAGAAGGAAGCCGAGCAGAGCGCCGCGCAACTGGCGTGGAACCTGCTGTCCGAGCGGGCCGAGCGCACCGCCGCCGTGGTCGAGGCGCCCGACTCCGAATAGGCTCGCGCGCCCGGTAACCAGACGTTCACGGCAGGCGTTCTGCCCGGTCACTCCACCGGGGTTTGGCTTGCGGTCATGGCCCCCAAGTTCCACCTCGGCCGGCACGGCACGATCCGTTCCACTTGGCCGCGCTCATGGCCAGCAGCACCTCGCGCATCGGCTGGAACATCGTGACGTCCAGTGGCGATCGGGCCGCGCAGAACGTCAACCTCGATGAGCTCTACGAGCATGACTCCCGCTACGAGCGAGCCGACGAGTTCCCCGAGGTTGCCTGCCGGCTATGGGATTCTGGGACGAGGGCGCCATCATCGCCGATCGCGGCACCGGGCAATATGCCGACCACGACCGGGTGCGCACCATCGACTTCGAGGGCAAGTTCTACCGCAGCCGTGGCCCGCTCAATGTGCCCCGCTCGCCGCAAGGGCCGCCCGGTCCTGTCCCAGGCCGGGGGGTCGCGCAAGTGCACGGGCGGGAGCCGGGCGGATGCAAGATGATGTTCGTCAAGCAGCCGATCGTCGCGGCGACCGAGTACGAGGCGAAGGCCCGCTTCGAGGCGATGCGCAACCCGACGGCCTCGCAGCTCGAATCGTCGCTGAGCCACCTCAGCACCCACACCGAGATCGACTTCTCGACGTTCGCGCTCGACGAGCCGCTGCCACGTGACATGACGACCAACGGCCATCAGACCAGCCTCGCCAGCCTGTACCACATGGGCGGCACCGTCCGGGAGGTCGCGACCACCTGGCTGCACCACTACGTCGACGAGACGATGGTGGGCACGCCGGACCGGGTGGCCAAGCGGATGGGCGAGGTCATCGAAGAGGTCGGCGGCGACGGCTAACTGATCTCCGGATCGGTAAGCCGGCAATATATCCATGAGATGGCCGACGGTATGGCTCCGGCGCTGAAGGTCCGTGGATTGACCCGCACGACCTACACCAACGAGCGTTTCCGGGACACTCTGCTGGAGTTCTGAGCGGCGGCCGGCGCCTCAGAACGCGAGGAGGTTGTCCCGCAGCGTCTTGTGCGCGTAGTCCTCGCGGATCAGTCCCCGCTTGCGCAGTTCCGGGGCGAGCCCGTCGGTAATCGAGGCGATGTACTCCCGCGAGAGCGGCCCCGACATCAGGAAGCCGTCGCCGCCGACCTCGTCCATCATCTCGCCCATCCGCTCGGCCACCTGGGCCGGCGTCCCGATAAGGGACTGATCGATGCGGCGGTTGAGCGAGGTCATGGCGATCTCGCGCAGCGTCGAGCCGAAGCTGTAGAAGCCGGCCAGGCTGGACTTGTGGCCGTTGGTCTCCAAGTCCGTCGGCAGCGGCGCGTCGAGGTCGAAGGTGGAGAAGTCGATATCGGTGATCGTGCTCATCCCGACCAGGCCCGCGGTGATCTTCTCCGGCGTCGGCTCGAGCATCTGGCGCACGTGCTCGCGGGCGGCCGCCTCGCTATGGGCCATGATCGGGCGGACGGTGAACAGGACCTTCAGCTCGTCGGGATGGCGGCCGTACTTGGGCATCCGCGAGCGGATGTCATCGCGGAAGGCCTTCATCGCCTCGGTGCCGCGGGCGACCGACAGGATCGTCTCGGCGTACTTGGCGGCGAACTCCCGGCCCCGCTCGGAGCTGCCGGCCTGGCAGATGGTCGGGCGGCCCTGCGGCCCGGCCGGCATGTTGAGCGGCCCGCGGACCTTGAAGAAGGTCCCGTCGTGGTCCAGCACATGGACCTTCTTGTAGTCGGTGTACACGCCAGTAGCGCGGTCCGCGACGATGGCATCGGGCTCCCACGAATCCCATAGCCCGAATACCGTCTCGGCGAACTCCTCGGCCCGGTCGTAGCGCTCGGCGTGGTCGTACAGCTGGTCCAAGCCGAAGTTCTGCGCTGCGCGATCCTCGCTTGAGGTCACGATGTTCCAGCCGATGCGCCCGTGCGTCATGTGATCGAGCGTCGCCATGGCGCGGGCGAGAATGAACGGGGGATAGAACGACGTCGACATCGTGACGATGATGCCCATTCGCTCGGTGTGCTTGGCCAGAGCCGCGGCCAGGACCAATGGATCGTGCTTCGGCGCGGAATTGGAGTAGCGCATGGACGCCTCCATGTTCCCGCCGTACATGTCCGGGACCATCTCGGAGTCCTCGAGCATCATGTAGTCGAAGCCCGCGCGTTCCATAGCCTGTGCCATCTCGATGTGGAAGCTGCCATCGGGCCAGGACAGCCCGACATCGCCCGAGGTCGGCTCGTCCCACACCGGCGGCGTGAAGTTCATGAACCAGCCCATATGGAATCGGCGATCGGGCATGACGAGGCGCTCCCTTGCGGTCGACGGTCAGGCGGGCGGGCCGGGCGCCGTGGGATGACGGCGCCCGGCGCGCAGGCGGGGCTACTTGGTGCCGTTGATGGTGATCTTGGCCAGCGCGGCCGTGCCCTGGCCCCACTTGTCGAGGATCTTCTGGTAGCTGCCGTCGTCGACCATCATCTGCAGGCCCTCCTGCACAACGTCGGCGAGCGCCTGGTAGTCCTTGTTGACCAGGATCCCGTACTGGCCGGGGGAGTAGATATCCCCGAGCAGCTTGAGGTCATCGGGGTGCTGCTGCACCTGGTAGGCGTTGAAGTCCGACCCGCCGTAGATGACCTCGGCGCGGCCGGACTCGACCTGCTGCTGGAGAACCTCGGCCGTGCCGGCGAGGGCCAGGACCTTGAACGGGTCCTTGCCGGCGCAGACCGTCTTGCTCAGGGCGTCGAGCTGCGCCGGGTAGTTGGTGCCCTCGTTGGTGGCGACGGTCTTGCCGCAGAGCTCGGTGACGGCCTTGACCTTGCTGTCCTTCAGGAGCATGAAGATCGAGCCGGTCTTGAAGTAATCGACGATCGTGACGACCTGCTGGCGCTCCACCTTGTCCAGAGCCGCGGACCACACCATGTCGGCGCGCTTGGTCTGCACGCTGGGGATGAGCTGGGCGAAGTCGGTGATCTGGTCGGTCTTGATCGGGAAGTCGATGACCTCCGAGAGGCGCGCAGTGAGGTCGACGTCGATGCCGGTGAACTTTCCCTTGTCGTCGTCGAACTCGAAGGGCGCGGCCGGGGTCTGCTTGAGATCCTGGATGTAGCCGCGATCGAGGATGTCCTTCGGCAGCTTGGCGGCGAGCTCCGACAGCTCCCCGCTGGCCGACGATCCGCCCCCGCTGCCGCCGGAGTCGCCGGCACTGCTGCCGCACCCGGTGAGCAGCACCGCCGCTGCGGCCATCCCGGCCACGGCCGCGGTTCTGTGTCGTGCGGAGAAGATGCTTGTCCTGCTGCGCATGGAGGGCTCCTGTCGTTGGAAAGGCAAGGGGATTGGTAGTTAGTTGGCTGTGGAAAGGCTCGGGTCGGCCGACTGCCGGTCGTCCTTGAACACCCGCGAGATGAAGTTGCGCGTGCGCTCGTTCTTGGGCGAGCCGAGGACCTCGTCGGGGGGGCCTTGCTCGACGATCGCGCCCTCGTCCATGAAGATGACCTGGCTCCCGACCTCGCGGGCGAACTGCAGCTCGTGGGTGACGACGATCATGGTCATGCCGCCGGCGGCGAGCTCCTTCATGACGGCGAGGACCTCCCCGACCAGCTCGGGGTCCAGGGCGGAGGTGGGCTCATCGAAGAGCAGGACCTTGGGGCTCATCGCCAGGGCGCGGGCGATTGCCACCCGCTGCTGCTGCCCGCCGGACAGCTGCCGCGCGTAGGCATCTTTTCGGTCCGACAGCCCGACCCGCTCCAGCTGCTCCGCCGCGGCGGCGGTGGCCTCCCTGCGGTTGAGCAGGCCGGTCGATCTGGGCGCCAGGGCCACATTCTCCAGCGCGGTGAGGTGGGGGAAGATGTTGAACCGCTGGAACACCATGCCGACGGATCGGCGCTGCCGCTCGACGTCGCGGTCGGTGCGCTCGGTGAGGCGGGAGCCGCGCAGCTCGTAGCCGATCATCTCCCCGTCGACGAAGACCAGGCCGCCGTCGGGGCGCTCGAGGTGGTTGATGCAGCGCAGCAGCGTGCTCTTCCCCGATCCGGATGGGCCGATGACGCAGACCGTCTCGCCCTTCATGCTCTGCATGCTGACGCCCTTGAGGACCTCGAGCTTCCCGTAGGACTTCCTGATCTGGCTGACCCGGACCATGGGCTCAGTGGTGTCGGTCATGCGGTCTGGCCTCGCAGTCGGGAGAAGGCGCCGGAGATGAGACGGTCGGCGGCACTGGTGCGCTGATTGCGCTCGGACCGCCCGTAGTAGCGCTCGACGTAGTACTGCAGGACGCTGGCCACCGACGTGGCCACGAGGTACCAGAGGGCCACGACGAACAGCAGCTCCATGACCCGGGCGTTGAGGAAGTAGATCCGCTGGGCCTGGCCCAGCAGCTCGGTATAGGCGATGGTCGCGGCCAGCGAGGAGCCCTTGAGCAGGCCGATCGTCTGGTTGCCGATCGAGGGGATCAGCGCGGGCATCGCCTGCGGCAGCACGACTTTCGTGAGCGTCGCCCGCCGCGACAGCCCGAGCGCCGTGGCGGCCTCGGTCTGGCCGGACTCCACCGCCAGGATCGCCCCGCGGATGTTCTCGGCTATGTAGGCGCCGGCGTTGATGCTGAGCCCGATCAGCGCGGCCATGAACGGGGTGATGACATCGATGGTGCGCTGCGACCCGACCAGCGGGATCGACAGCACCGGGAACACCAGGGCCAGGTTGAACCAGATCAGCAGCTGCAGCAGCTCCGGGGTCCCGCGGAAGATCCATACATACAGCCACGCGACGCTGGACGCCACGGGGTTGGATGACAGCCGCATCACCGCGAACACCGTGCCCAGCGCGATCCCGCAGATCGACGACAGAACCGTGATCACGATCGTGCGCCGGAGGCCGGTCAGGATGTCGTGGTTGAACACGAACCCCCGCGCATCGCCCCAGCGGATCTGGCCCTGGGCGAAGGAGTGCACCAGCCACACCAGGCCCGCCACGATCAGCGCGCCGACCAGCCACCGCACCGGATGCGGCCGCTTATGCAGCTTCCGCCCGGCCAGCACATCGGCATCGACCAGCTCGGTCAGGCCGGGCACATCGACTTTGGTCTCGGGCGGTGCGGTACTCGGTCCAGCCATGGTTTTGCCTCTCCTCAAGCTCGGAACGGGTGGCTAGAACTCCAGGAGGTTGTCGCGCAGATGCTCATGCGTGTACGACGTGCGGGTCAGGCCGCGAGCCTGCAGAGCCGGCACGAGGCCATCGCACACCTGGCTGATGTAGTGCCGCGACATGGGCCCGGATATCAAGAACCCATCGCCGCCTATGAACTCCATCATCTCGGCCATTCGATCGGCGACCTGGTCCGGCGTGCCCACCAGCGATTCGTCGGCGTAGTGATGCAGCCACGTCATCGCGACGTCCTGCAGCGTCGCGCCGTAGGTGTAGAAGTTCTTCAGGCTCGACTGGTGGCCGTTGGTCGACAGGTCCGTCGGCAGCGGCTGATCTAGGGCGTACTGCGAGAAGTCGATGTCGGTGACCGTGCTCATGCCCATCAGCCCGCGCTCGATGTTGGCCGGCGTGGGCTCGTTCATCCGGGCCCAGGTGTCCTGCGCCTCGGCCTCGGTCGCGCCGAGCACCGGCTCGGCGATGAAGAGGATCTTGCAGTCCTCGGGATTGCGGCCGTACATCTCCATGCGCGCGCGGATGTCGTCGCGGAACTCCTTCATCCGCTCCAGGCCCGTGGGCACGGCCAGGATCGTCTCGGCGTACTTCGCCGCGAACTCGCGGCCGCGCTCGGAGCTGCCGGCCTGGCAGATCACCGGCGAGCCCTGCGGCGGCGGCAGTGTGTTGAGCGGCCCGCGCACCTTGAAGTACGTGCCGACGTGATCGACCACGTGCACCTTGGTGTGATCGACGTAGGTGCCGGTGTCCTTGTCCGCCAGCAACGCATCGGCGTCCCAGGACGCCCAGAGCTTGTGCACGAGGCCGGTGAACTCGTCGGCCATCTCATAGCGCTCGTCATGGCCCAGCAGCGCGTCCATTCCGAAGTTCTGCGCTGCCCGGGCCTCGCTCGAGGTGACGATGTTCCACCGATGCGCCCGTGCGAGATGTGATCGAGGGTGGCCATGGATCGGGCGAGGATGAACGGCGGATAGAAGGACGTCGACATGGTGGCGATGAGGCCCAGGCGCGAGGTCGACTGCGCGATCAGCGACAGGAGCAGCACCGGGTCGAGCTTGGGCGACCCGCCCGCGTGCTTGAGGGCGTACTCCATCGATCCGCCATAGGCATCGGCGACGATCTCGGAGTCCTCGAGCATGATGTAGTCGAAGCAGGCGCGCTCCATGGCCTTGGCCATGTCGACGTAGAACGAGCCGTCCATCCAGCTGGTGGCCTCGTTGCCAGGGAAGGCGCCGTCCCACACCGGCGTTGCATAGTTAGTGAACCAACCCATGTGGAACCGGCGTGCAGCCATCTGCGGGCACCTCCACGGCCAAGGGACGCGCAGCGCCTTGTGCGGGCTGCATTCGTTTTCAGTGCGGGTCGATTGAAGGGCAGCCGCATTCCCTTCGCGTGATCGACACGTCACGTCGCTGTTTCGCAGACGCCGGAAATACGGGAGGCCGCGTAATGCGCCCGACACCGGGCGAGTGGCAACGCCGTGCATCCTTAGCCGCCTGTGCATCTTCCTCTGACAGGGCGGTGCAATCGATTACTAACCTGCCGGACTCGGTCCCGTCATCCGCGCGCGCTTGAGTTCCTGCAGACACCCGGGCAGAAGGAGCAAGCGACTATGGCGGCACGGTTTCATCTCGGCTGGTTCATGAACTTCTCAGCAGATGAGTGGAACACCCCGTTCGCCAGCGGCGGCTCGCCGTGGTCCGGGCGGTTCTACATCGAGATGGCGCAGGCGCTGGAGCGCGCCTGCTTCGACTACATCATGATCGAGGACACGCTCATGCTCTCGGACGCCTACGGGGGGAACTCCGAGGTCTACCTCAAGCACGCGGTCATGGCGCCCAAGCACGACCCGGCCCCGCTGGCCGCGATCATCGCCGCCGCCACCACACGGCTGGGAGTGGTCGCGACCATGTCGACGACCTTCTATCCGCCTTTCCTGCTCGCCCGCCTGGCCGCCACCATCGACGGCATCGCCGAGGGCCGCTTCGGGTGGAACATCGTGACGTCGGCCGAGGACCACGCCGCCCGGAACTTCGGCCTGGACAAGATTCCGGACCATGACGTCCGATATGACGTGGCCGAGGAGTACATGGAGGTCGTGAACAAGCTGTTCGCGGCGTGGGAGCCCGACGCGATCATGATCGATCGCGCCTCCGGCACCTACGCCGACGCCAGCAAGGTCCACCCGATCAATCACGAGGGCGAGTTCTTCAAGGTGCGCGGGCCGCTCAACACCGCGCCGTCGCCGCAGGGGCGTCCCGTCTACGTGCAGGCCGGCGGCTCGCCCCGGGGCCGGGACTTCGCGGCCGAGCACGCCGATTCGATCATCGCCGTCGCCAACGGCGTCGAGGGCATGCGGGAGTTCCGCGAGGATGTCCGATTGCGGGCCAAGGGCTTCGGGCGCGATCCCGACGACATCAAGGTCCTGTTCGTGATCAGCCCGATCCTGGCCGAGGTCGAGTCCGAGGCGCGGGCCAAGCAGCGGCGGATCCTGGAGCACCCGAGCTTCATCGAGCAGCGACTGGCGACGATGGCCTCGATCACCGATATCAACTTCGCCGAGTTCGACCTCGATGCGCCGCTGCCGCCCGGCCTCACCACCAACGGCGAGCGCACCTCGCTGGAGAAGTTCATGCAGAAGGGGCGCGGCGGGGAGGCCAAGACGCTGCGGCAATTGGTGGTCGACGCCGGATCCGGGTCCTCGTCGATCGAGATGGTCGGCACGCCGGACCAGGTGGCGGCGCGGATGGGCGAGGTCATGGAGGAGGTCGGCGGCGACGGGTTCCTCATCAGCGCGCCGGGGTTCAAGGTCGGGCGGCGGTACCTCTCGGAGATCACCGACGGCCTGGTGCCGGCTCTGCAGCGCCTCGGGCTGACCCGGACCGTCTACACGCAATCGCACCTGCGCGACACGCTGCGCGAGTTCTGATCGCGGGGCGTCGTTAGTCTGGCCGGGTGCCCGAGCTGCCCGAGGTCGAGGTCGTGCGCCGCGGCCTCGAGCGCTGGGTCGCGGGCCGCGTCGTCGACGAGGTCGAGGTCAGGCACCCGCGTGCGATCCGGCGGCACCTGCCCGGGCCGCTGGACTTCGCCGGCCGATTGCGCGGGGCCACGCTCCACCGCCCGGCGCGGCGCGGCAAGTACCTGTGGATCCCGGTCAGCACCGGCGGGGCCGACTTCGCTGTCATCGCCCACCTCGGCATGAGCGGGCAGATGCTCGTCGTCGATCGCGATACCGAGCCCGAGCGGCACCTGCGCATCCGCTTCCGGTTCGCCGACGGCGGGCGGGACCTGCGGTTCATCGACCAGCGCACCTTCGGCGGGCTGTTCCTGGACGACGTCGACGACGAGGGCCTGCCCGGGATGCTGTCCCACATCGCCCGCGATCCGCTGGATCCGCGCTTCGACGACGCGGCCTGGGCGGCGGCGGTGCGGCGCAAGCGCACGGGGATCAAGCGGGCGCTGCTGGATCAGACGCTGGTGTCGGGCATCGGCAATATCTACGCCGACGAATCGCTGTGGCGAGCCAAGCTGCACGGCGAGCGGCCCACCTCGGCGCTGACCCGCCCGACGCTTCAGAGGCTCCTGGCCCATGTGCGCGAGGTGCTCGCGGCGGCGCTGGAGCAGGGCGGCACCTCGTTCGACTCCCTCTACGTCAATGTCAACGGCGAGAGCGGCTACTTCGATCGCTCGCTCAATGCCTATGGGC
>JAOPVO010000276.1 GCA_025966155.1 Pseudonocardiales bacterium | reverse complement strand
GACAAGGCCTGCACCGGGGCGTCTGCGGCGATTGCGGCCGGCCTGCCCGTCCCGACCGGCCCGGGGTGGACCATCGGCGGCCCGACCCCCGCCCCCGGGCCTGTGGCTGAGCTGTCGCCGCCAACGGCGGCGCGCCCGCCCGCCTACGTCCAGGACACCCTCGGCTTCTGAGCTGCAGCCAGCCGCGGGCCGCGATGAGGGTGCCGCGCTCGCGGGCAGTCAGGGGGGAGACGCCGCCCGCGGCAATCACAGGAAAGCGGCATGAGATCCGTCATTAAGCTCCTGAGCCATGAGTGACGACCGCGCCCCGACCGATGAGCGCCAGAGCGACGAGCCCGATCTGCCCGAGCAGCTGCGCATCCGGCGGGCGAAGTACGACCGGCTGCTCGAGGCGGGCATCGACCCGTACCCGGTTGCGGTGGAGCGCACGACCAGCCTCGCCAACGTCCGGGGCCGCTACCCGAATCTGGCCGCGGACTCGACGACGGGGGAGATCGTCGGGATCACCGGCCGGGTCATCTTCATCCGGAACACCGGCAAGCTCTGTTTCGCCACCGTCCGGGAGGCCGGCGTCGACCTCCAGGTCATGCTGTCCCTCGACCAGGTCGGCGCGGACGCGCTCGCGGCCTGGAAAGCCGATGTCGACCTGGGCGACAACGTGTTCGCGCGGGGCGAGGTCATCTCCTCGCGGCGGGGCGAGCTGTCGGTCCTGGCCGATAGCTGGGCGATGACCGCGAAGGCCCTTCGGCCACTGCCGGTCGCGCACAAGGCGATGAGCGAGGAATCGCGGGTGCGGGCCCGCTACGTCGACCTGATCATGCGCCCGGAGGCACGGGAGATGGTGCAGCTGCGCTACAAGGTCGTGCGCTCGCTGCGCGAGTCATTCGCGCAGCGCGAGTTCATTGAGGTGGAGACCCCGATGCTCCAGGTCATCCATGGCGGCGCCACGGCTCGCCCGTTCGTCACACACATCAATGCCTACGACATCGACTTGTATCTGCGCATCGCCCCGGAGCTGTTTCTGAAGCGCTGCGTCGTCGGCGGCCTCGACCGGGTCTTCGAGATCAATCGCAACTTCCGCAACGAGGGCGCCGATTCCACTCATTCGCCGGAGTTCGCGATGCTCGAGGCGTACGAGGCTTACGGCGACTACACCTCGATCGGCGATCTGACCCAATCGCTCATTCAACAGGCGGCGCTGGATTCGGCCGGGACCCTTGAACTGCACCACCCGGATGGGACCGAGCTGAATCTGTCGGGCGACTGGCCGAAAATGTCGCTATATGACCTGGTCAGCAATGCTGTGGGTGAGGTTGTGACACCGCAGACCTCGCGCGCGAAGGTCCAGGCGCTCGCCGCTGCGCACAGCGTGGAGTTCGCGCCGCATGCCGTGACGGGAAAGATCGTCGAGGCGCTGTTCGAGGATCTCGTCGAGGCCACGCTGATTCAGCCGACATTCGTGCGCGATTACCCACTGGACACATCGCCGCTGGTGCGCGCGCATCGCACCGAGGCCGGCAAGGTGGAGAAGTTCGATCTGTACATCAAGGGGATGGAGCTGGCGACCGGCTACTCGGAGTTGGTCGACCCAGTCGTTCAACGGCAGCGCCTGGTCGAGCAGTCCCTGGCCGCGGCCGGCGGCGATCTGGAGGCTATGGCCTTGGACGAGGACTTCCTGGCCGCCCTCGAATACGGAATGCCGCCAACCGGCGGTATGGGCATGGGGATAGACCGGCTACTGAGCGTGATCACGGGCCGCGGAATACGCGACACAATTCTGTTTCCATTGGTCAAGCCCGTGTCGTGAGTGTGCAACTTCGCGGGTAGTCGGTTAATGTCACGACGATTACGCGGGTTCCCGCGCAATTACATACGCGGAGGAAATCACATGGCACAGAAAGTCCAGGTCCTACTCTTGGATGACCTCGATGGATCAGAGGCGGATCAGACCGTGCGTTTCGGTCTGGACGGCTCCTCTTACGAGATCGACCTCTCGGATGCGAACGCCGAGAGCCTGCGCGATGCGCTCGCCAACTTCGTCGCCCACGGGCGCAAGGTCGGGCGCGCGGCAACTGCCGGCGCCCCCCGCGCGACTGCGGCAAGGGGAACTCGCGTTCCGGCCCGCGTCGACCGCGAGCAGACGCAGGCCATCCGTGAATGGGCCCGCAAGAACAACCTCCCGGTCAGTGACCGCGGTCGGATCCCCTCGGGGATCATTGAGGCGTACAACGACTCGCACTAATCCGCGAGCCGTACGGCGCAGCACAACGCGGCACGCGCCGCGATGACCTCCGCTGCACAACCGCATGGCCGGCTCGCCTCGCCCGAGGCGAGCCGGCCATGTCCGTGTTGAGGGCGTGTGCGCGTTGAGGGCGTGTGCGCGGCCCGGTGCCAGCCTTTAGGCTTCTGCGTCGTGCGCGGGCATCGTCACCCGACGAGCCGGACGCACAGGGCCCGCTCCCGGGCGGTCCCGGCGACCATGGAAGGTGGCGAACGACGATGTTCCGCACCATGCTGAAGTCCAAGATCCACCGCGCGACCGTCACGCAGGCTGATGTCCACTACGTCGGATCGGTCACTATCGACGCCGATCTGATGGACGCCGCGGACCTGCTGCCTGGCGAGCAGGTGGCGATCGTCGACGTCACCAACGGCGCGCGCCTCGAGACCTACGTCATCGAGGGGGCGCGCGGCAGCGGGATCATCGGGATCAATGGCGCCGCCGCCCATCTGATCCACCCGCAGGACCTCGTGATCATCATCAGCTATGCCGTCATGTCCGACGCGGAGGCCCGCGCGACCCCGCCCAGGGTGGTGTTCGTTGACGCCGACAACCGGGTCGCCGACCTCGGCCGCGTCCTCAACGTCCCGGGCACCCTGCCCGCGTCGGTCGGGGAGATCGCCCGCGACGGTGTCTACGCGGTCTGACCGATGCTCATCCGCCCGGCGGCGCCCGCCGACCTCGATGCACTGGTCGAGCTCTTCCACGCCGCGCGGCGGCGGCAAGCGCAGCTGTCCCCGGTCCTATGGCGGGTCGCGGCCGATGACCGGGCGCGGCACCGTCCGTTCGTGTCTTATCTGCTGAGCGCCGACACCGCCGTGGCGCTAGTGGCGGATGCGGGCGGAGCCCGGGGCATCGACTCGGCCCTCATCGCCGTGCGCCGTCCGGACGGCTGGCTGATCGACGACTTCGCCGGGACTAACCCAGCCGCTCTCGCCGACGCCGGCCGCGCGCTGCTGCTCGCCGCGACCGAGCGCATCGGTCCACGGATGATGGCCGTCGCCGCGGCCCGCGATGGCGTCAAGGCCGCCCTGCTGGAGCAGGAGGGCTTCTGCGTGGCTGACCGGTGGTGGGTCGCCCCCGCGAGCAGCGGGCCGCCCGAGCCGGCTGCGGGCCGGGCCGATCTCGACCTGGCCGTGATCGCCGCCCCGCCGGTCTATGACCCCGGCGGGCCAGTGGCGATGCTGAGCGGGTGGGACGGCTCGCCCCCGGCGGCCCGCGCGGCCCGGGCGCAGGCCCATCACATGGGTGCGGTCCTGGTGATCGCGCCGACGCCCGTCGCCGAGCGCGCCCGCGAGCGCGCGCTCAGCGAGGCGGGATACGAGGTCGCCTCTCAGTGGTGGGCCCGCCCGGCCTAGCCGAAGGTCGACGCCACGGCCACGAGGGCCAGGCAGGCCGTCGCGGCGACGACAACTGCGGCGACCGGGCCGAGCACCAGCGGCGACAGCGCGATGAGCACCGACGCCACGGGGATCGCGCCGCGCGCCGCGTCGCTGCGCCCGCTCAGCGGCGGCAGCACCTGCAGGAACCACATCACGGCCAGGAAGATGGCCACCGGCCCGACCATTGCGTACCCGACGGCCATCTCCGACGGCCCATGCGCGGCCTCGGACGCAGCGGCGAGCCCGGCAACCGCATGGGAACCCCCGGACTCCTCCGCGCTCCCGCCTGAGAGCACGTCGTCGACCAGCACCTCGAACCCGGCGCCGATCGCGGCGGCGGACCCGAAGATGAGGTAGTGGCCATAGCCCCATTTGAGGGACTGGTTCAGCGACGTGAGCAGGACGTGGGCGGGGGTGTCGAAGTACAGCCACCAGAGGGCGAACACGATGACCAGGCCCGATACCGCCGCCGTCAGCAATCGGGCGGCGTGCCCGCCCTCGCTCATCCCGGCCTGCACGGCCGCGGTCGCGCCGATCAGGGCCTCGCCCAGCACGATGATCGTGAACAGCCCGTACCGCTCGGCGATGTGCTCGGTGTGGAAGGGGGTGGTTGTGCGGCGCTCGGCCCAGGTCGGGACGGCGATCTCGCTGAGCACCAGGAGCACGTAGACGGCGATTCCGGGGCCGCCGTCGGGCACGGCCAGCCAGGCGATCCAGCCGATCTGGACGATGGAGATGCCGATGGCGTATCGGGTGGTGGTCGGGCGGTGGGCCGGATCGGAGATCGCGGCCCGGATCCACTGGCTGACCCCGGCCAGCCGCATGATCAGGTACCCGACGACGACGACGGCGTACGAGCCGTCGAACGCGCCAGGGATGCCCGCGGCCAGCACCAGCGCCCCGGCGATCTGCACGAGCACGGTGAACCGGTAGATGCCGTCGTCGGTGTCGTATGCCGAGGCGAACCAGGTGAAGTTCATCCACGCCCACCAGATCGCGAAGAACGCCATCAGGTAGGACCCCACCGCGTGCGCGGTGTCCCCGTCGGCGAGCCCGTGATGCAGCCCGATTGCCGCGAACGACACCGCGACCACGAAGCTCAGGTCGAACAGCAGCTCCAGCGGGGTCGATGCCCGGTGGCTCTGCCCGGGGTCGCGCGGGGCCATCGCGCGGTGCCACGGCCGCGCCGGAGCCGACGGGGCCGAAGGTGCCTGGGGGCGATGAGCCGTCATGGCCGGGATGCTCCCAGACCCAGGTTCGCTGTCGGCGTATCCCAGATGGGATCGCCGACCGGCATGCTGGCGTTGCAAGACCGTAACGAGAACGTCCCACCATCCATCCGTATCCGCGGATGCGCACGGCGCGAGGCGGCTCTACGGCGCGGCTACAGTGGCAGTCGGCGTCGACTCGGGATGAAGGAGCGAGCATGTTCGAGAGGTTCACAGACCGTGCGCGGCGGGTTGTCGTCCTGGCCCAAGAAGAGGCCCGGATGCTCAACCACAACTACATCGGCACAGAGCACATACTGCTCGGCCTGATCCACGAGGGCGAAGGCGTAGCCGCCAAGGCCCTGGAGTCCCTGGGCATCTCGCTCGAGGCCGTGCGGTCGCAGGTCGAGGAGATCATCGGCCAAGGGCAGCAGGCGCCGAGCGGGCACATCCCGTTCACGCCGCGCGCCAAGAAGGTGCTGGAGCTCTCGCTGCGCGAGGCCCTGCAGCTCGGCCACAACTACATCGGCACCGAGCACATCCTGCTCGGCCTCATCCGCGAGGGCGAGGGCGTCGCCGCCCAGGTCCTCGTGAAGCTGGGCGCCGACCTCAACCGCGTCCGCCAGCAGGTCATCCAGCTGCTGAGCGGCTACCAGGGCAAGGAGGCCGC
>JAOPVO010000265.1 GCA_025966155.1 Pseudonocardiales bacterium | reverse complement strand
TGCGGGTGCTCGTCGTGGAACTGCAGCCAGAGCATCCCCAGCTCCTCGCGACGGTCGTCGTCGACGCTTTCCTTGAAGTCGGGCAGGAACTCCCGCTCCTCCTCGGCCATGTGGTCGGCGTTGACGGTCTGGGCTTGATGGATGGCCGCCCACCACGACTCGCTTCCGGGCTCGTGGTCGGCGACCGCACTAACGGCATGGCGGATCTCGTTGTGCTCCCGAACTGCGTCCTCGCCCTCAGCGGCACCCTCCGCGGCGGCGTGTGCGAGCACCGGGTACAGCAGTTCCTCCTCGGCCACGGCATGCACCTCGAGCCTGGCCGCGAGCTCGTCCCACGCCGCACCGGGGTCCTCGGCGCCCTGCAGCGCCGTGAACGCATCCCGGAACCGGGAGTGCTCGGCCAGAATCAACGCAGTGATGTCGAAGTCGCCCATGGGCACATCGTCTCCCCGATCGAGATCGCTACACCGAGCCCAACGCCGCCCTGAGCGGAACGACGCCGCGGGCCGGCTTGCTCGCATCACACATAGCCAGCAATAAATATCTTGATGCATCCAGGTTACGATCGGCGGCGCAGCTGGTCGCGGGTGTCGCAGCGCTGGCGGGCGGGAGGTTTCAAGGTCATGCTAAGGAACTGGAGATACCGGACGATACATTCACAAGCCACGGCGCTAGCGGAGACGGCCTCCTTCAGGACCTCGTCGGTGATCCGGCTGATCGTCTCCCTAGACACCGACACCCGTAGATCTCGGCGAAGATGGCGCTGATCTCACCGGTCGTCAATCCCCTGGTATATAACGACAGCACGACCTCATCGGCCCCGTTCAATCGCCCGCGGCACCTCGATCTCCACCGGCCCCGAGACCTCGGGGAGCACCGTGTTGGCCCTGGCGCCGTTGCGGATGTTCCGGGCCCCGGCGCCGGCGAAATCCCGTTTCCCGTAGCCCAGGTGCTCGGTCATCTCCTCGCTGAGAGCCGTCTCGAGCACCTTCGTCGTCAGCTGCTTCAGCAGCCCGTCCGGCCCGGTCAGCGACAGGCCCTGCCCCTTTCCATGCGGACCAGCTCGACCGCCGCCCGCTGCTCAGCTGACTGCTCGTAGCCGAACTTCCCCGCTATGTCTTTCAGTGTTGCCGTTGAAGCCGTCTATCCCGCCGGGCTCCGCCCGGCGTGTCAGGTCGGAAACACCGTTTACAGGGCAGTCCCGCGCAACCCCCCCGCGGCCCGGCCGCAACGGCTGCGCACGTGCTTTCATTGGCGTGTCCCAGGGGGAAGCGGCCGCGATGTCGCGGATATCGGTAGCCAGAACAAGTTGCGGGCAACTGAAGGGAGCGGCTGTGAAGGTCACCTTCGAGATCAGGTTGTTGGTGCGATGGACCGAGGCCGGCCGCTCTGACCAAGAATTCGTGACGCGTTGGGAGGTGGCGGACGCGTCGTGGGTGCCACGGGTCGGCGAGGTATTGCGATTGTCCACGGACACCTACACGAAGCCCTTGTGGGAGACGTGCCGCTGGCTGGAATGGAGGGTCACGGAGGTCAGTTTCGATGGCACCATGCAGGACGTGGCCGTGAGCTGCGCAGACGTAGACCTCAATCGCCTCATCACGGACGAACAGCTGCGCGACTTCCTGGTGCAGGTGGGGGATACCGAGCAGCTAGTGAGGTTGGGCCTGACCCATGCCGAACCCTTCATGACCGGGGACGGGGCCGCGTACACCGAGGGCGCCTCCCCCGACGGTGGCGCCACCAAGATCTTCAGACCGTTTGGACCTCCAAGGTGAATGTCGTGTTCCGGACTCTCGTGAGCGGGCGCGGTGAGCTCAGATGGGAAATGCCCGACCAGGCATTCATCCCGCGAGTGGGCGATCAGATCGTGCTACTGACGGAGGTCACGCCGACGGTGATCGCAGTCGCGATCACGCTCCAGCGCCCCTCCGGCGGGGTGGGACCGCTGAATATAGGCAGTGCGGTCGTCACCCTGGCCGACCCAGGCGCCGTCAGTGATGGCCAGTGGTTCTCCATTCTGGAGAACCTCGGCTTACCGACACCGACGACCCCGATCATGGAGGTCCAGCATCCATTGCCGATCGCAACTCCCAAACCGACGAAACGTCTTACCGCTTCAGATGAGCTATCCCAGCAGCCTGCACAACACCTTCTGGGTTGGAGTTGAGACCGAGGGATCCTTGGTTCAAGTTCGGTGCGGGAAGGCATCGGGCTTTGATAGGGAGCTAAGCGGGACGGCCTCGCGCCGGAGGCGAGCTGTGGCAGGTCGGCATTTGCTCAGGCGTCGACCCATAGTCCGCATTCGGACACGCACTAAGGGGCTCGCCTCTGTTGCCCTCGGGCTCACAGTGGTTGCCTAGAATCCTAACGACGGTCACTTTAGTGCCCACAGCCGCCGCCGTACACATTGGAAAATGGCCCATACGGGAACTCGCCCTCGGAGGGTTCGAAGCCGCGTCCACCGGCGAAACCACGTCAACGCTGGTCTGACCTGGTCGTAGGTAGTCGGCTATGCCCGTCTTGCGGTGCACTGCATGCCCCATCGACAGAGGGCATGTGCCCAGACTGCGCCGCCCGAACTGACGACCCGCATCCGGGATTACAGCCGGGCTGGCTAGCGTCGTAAGCGGGCCCTCGGCGTGATCGCTGGCGGCCCCAAAAAACAGCCGCCCGCCAGTTCGCCAGCTCCTCAGGCCACCGAGCCGAGGGGGCGCCACCCGCGCGCTTCATCTGGCCGCGGGGTCGGCCGCCAGCCAGCGCATCACTTGCAACGGGAGGTGAACCTGGCGCTCTGTACTTCCAGCGCGGCGGAAGCGTGCGCCGACGTCTAAGGTAGCTGAACGTGCCGAACGCGCTCGGCGCCGATATAACGAGTGGGCTGAAGCGCGACCTGGAGCGAAGTGGAACCTTCGGCTCGGCGCCCGAGCGGAACGCGCAGCGCTCGACGGCGGCGATTGCGAACGTCACTGGTATGGGACAGGAGTTTACCGCTCGTGCCCCTATCGCGACTCGAATTCCCCGTGGCGGGTACCCACAGGCGGCATCGGGTTGGCGGGCGGGTTGTATACGCCTGGATGGCCTGAACCGTGGGTGAGCACGCCAGCGACCGACTTGACCCCATCCCACACAGCGCTACCTAGCGCGCCGATGGCAATGCCGCCGGCAACGCCTCCTCCACCGCCGCCACCCCCTCCGCCCGGATCGCGAAGTACATTGCGCCCTATCGGACGTACGTCAGCCGGGTCTGGTAAGCGACCGTACTCAACAAGCCGAAGATGGCTTCCAACCGGTAGTGAGTCGAAGTCCGTGTCGGTAACCTCCGGCACCAATCCAAGTTGAACCAGCTCAACGAGCCACGCTTCGTCCGGCACGACGCCAGCTTCTGGGGTGCAGACGCCGTCCTGTCCCCGAGTCAAGATCAATGTGTAGTCGAGTGCGTATCACGAAGTCGGAGGCGCGCTGTCCGGAGTCGACAGCTCTGTATGGTGCGCAAATCTCGGCCTTAAGCAACGCGGTCATACACTTCCCGAAGCCCGTGCCCGCTGAGGCCCGGACCAGCCCTTCGCCGCGGTGGAACCGGGACAACCTCACGCAGCGCCGCTTCCGCGCGTTGTCGCGGAAGCCCCGACCTTTGGTCACGAATCGTGCCAGCTTAGGGTCAACGGCCTGGTGCCCTTCCGCTGAGCGGTTCCCGCCAGCACGGCGCCGAAATGTACAGCGCCAGGACCACCGAGCCCACCGCTTGGGTCAGTCGAGGCAACGGCCGCCGGAGAGCGCCTGCAGCTCGCGGTCCGGCACCGCCCAGATCCGGATGCTGACGACGGGGCGGAACATCGAGCTAGCTGGCTATAGGAGATAGCTGCTGTCAAGCGCCGGAAGGGGTTCGGCTCGAGATTGAGCCGTGAGCTGGCCCGGGATGGGCCCAGGACGGCGGAGCGACGTAGCTTTTACGTGCGCATGCACGCAAGTGCCTGTAGTCTTGTGTGATGGAGGGCAACCGGAAGCACTTGTCGACGAGTGCCTGGGGCGCGTTGCTCCAGGTCCACGCGGCCGTGGTGCCGGTGCTGGACCAGAAGCTCGTAACCGAGGCCGGGATGACACTGCGCTTCTACGACGTGCTGCTGGAGCTCGCTGCGGCTCCGGGACGCAAGTTGCGGATGTCGGACCTAGCCGATCGCGTCGTGCTGAGCCGGACCCGGGTCAGCCGCTTGGTGGACGAGATGGCAGCAGCCGGGCTGCTCGTCCGCGAGCAGAACCCGGAGGACGGCAGGTCGGCCTACGCCGCGCTCACGGATCTTGGTCTGCGGCGCTACCGACAGGCTGCCCCGACGTACCTCGCCGGCATCGAACAGCACTTCGCGCAGCACCTCCCCGACCGGGAGCTCAAGGCGCTTGCGGCCGCTCTCCAACGCGTGCTGTCAGTCCGACGAGATGCCACGCCGTGAGAATGGCACCGGCCACACTGACCTCATTCAGCCGCTGACCGCCTGGCCGACCGTGCCCTCAAATGGGGCGCGCGGATCGGCAAGGCGCTGGGCTGACGTCGCCCGCTGCCGGCTGCGCGCTGTCGGCCTTCGCGCCATGCGAGGTGCAGGCCGATGGTGGCTCCGACGTCAGCCGCAGTAGAGGGTCAAATGATCCGACGGATGCGGGATGCGGGCCTGCGTCGAGCTGCCGCCTCCAGCAAGCCGTCACGCCGAAGGGCAGCCCGATCGGCCAACGCGCTGCGGAGCTCCACGCCTCAAGGGCGGTAGCCGACCGGACCGCCTGAGTTCTGCCTCGCCGGCTTCTGGCCGAGGCGAGCCCGGCGCGGCACTCGCCGATCGAAGCCGGCGTGGCGGCTTCCGCCGAACTCGGACGCCGGGCAGTGCCCGCGGCCTCCTCGCCGGTTGGCAACCAATGGAACAGCCAGCGGGTCATGGAGCTGCGGCCACTTGCGTGCGGACGCACGGAAGATGTAGATTGCGTGCACACGCACTTAAACCGAGAGGCTCACATGACCCGCCTACTGCACGTCTCCGCCTCCCCCCGGGGCGCCGCCTCTGAATCGCTCCGAATCGCCGGCCACTTCCTCGACGCGGTCCGGGAGGTCCGCCCGGACGTCGAGATCAACACCTTCGACCTCTGGGACGGCACGCTCCCGCAGTTCGGGCCTGCCGCCGCCGCGGCGAAGATGGCCGTGTTCGCCGGCCAGAGCCCAACCGGCGAGCAGGCCGCTGCCTGGCAGGCCGCGAAGGCGACGTTCGAGCGGTTCGCCGCAGCGGACGAGTACCTGTTCACGGTGCCGATGTGGAACCACGGCATCCCCTACATCCTCAAGCAGTTCATCGACGTCGTCAGCCAGCCGGGGATGGTCTTCGGGTTCGAGCCCGAGGGCGGGTACTCCGGGCTGCTCACAGGCAAGAAGGCCGCCGTCATGTACACCAGCGCGGTCTACGGCCCGGGTCGCCCGCCCGCGTTCGGCGAGGACTTCCAGGCGCCTTACCTGACCAGCTGGCTGCGCTGGACGGGCATCGAGCAGATCACCAGCGTCGAGTTCCGCCCGAACCTCGCGACCGCCGACGCCGACAGCAGCCGCCAGCGCGCCGCCGCCGACGCCCGCGACGCCGGCAAGCACTTCTGACTATCAACCGCTGGTCCACAACGACGAGAAGGACAAGACCATGACGACCGTCATCAACCGCATCGAGCTGCACACCCTGCTCAAAGCAGGCACCGCAACCCTCATCGACGCCCTCCCGCCGAGCTACTACCAGCAGCAGCACCTGCCCGGCGCCCTCAACCTCGTCGACACCGACGTGGCCGCCCGCGCCGCCGACCTGCTGCCCGACATCGACGCGACCATCGTCACGTACTGCTCGAACCTGGCCTGCAGCAATAGCAAGGACGTCGCCCGGCGCCTGGAACGCCTCGGCTACCGAGACGTGCGCACCTACCCCGGCGGCATCCAGGACTGGGTCGAGGCCGGCCTGCCCACAGAGGCGACGAACGTCCCCGCGACTGCCTGACACCGAGCACAGCTGGCACCACACCCGCAGTGAACTGTGGCGGGTGTGGTGCCAGCTGGCCGCCCAACACAGGCCGCTGCGGCTCCTGGCGGGCTGCGCCCAGCGGCCCTAAGCCGACAGCTCCTCAGCGGGCGTCCGGGGGTTCCAGATGACCAGCCGACACGCCCTATAGGCCGACTGTCGGAGAGTCGGCTGTTGGTACCGGATTGACGAGTGCATCGCGGCCCTCGCTTGGAGATCGGCGTCGGCACGTGCACGACGCGAACCGCTCGGCCTAGTTGCCCGCTCGAAAGCGGCCACTGGGAGCCGTTAGCCATGAGCAAATGGATGAGCAGGTCGCCGTAGAAACTTAGATGCTGTCCGAGCAGCTCATCCGTGCCCTCGCGGCCTCAGCGGCCGCAGCTCAGACGTCTTCGGCCGTGGGTCTATCCCAATAACGGTGTCTCCGGCGGTGTTCATCAGTAGGTCTCGGCGGCCGGGAATCGGTCCGCGAAGGTGATCGCGAAGGCGTTCGGCGCGGGCCTTGATCGCCCGCCGGTACCCCACTCATCGGGAAGGTCGTCGAGGGCGGATCGGGCGGCGGCGGGGTTGACGGCGGTGTCGATCGGGCGCAGGTCGCGTTTGAGCTCAGCCCAGTATTTGCGGCTGGTTAGCCGGAACGTGTTGCGGATCAGATGGATAGCGCCCGCCACCACCCAGCACAACCACACCCGGAAGAAGCCCCATGAACTCGTCCCCGACCGCCCCTCGACCCGAGCGCTCCCCCGCGCCCCCCGGGCCCGCCGTCCAAGCACCAGATGGGCGATCATGATCTGGCTCGCCGTCTTCCCGACGCTGGCCCTCCCGACTCTGATCCTCGGCGCGAGGCTGCGCACGCTGCCCCCAGTCGCCCGCACCTTCGTCCTCGCCACGACCGCCGTGCCTATCGTGGACTACGGGCTCCTGCCGCAGCTGCAGCGCCTCCGCCAGCGCCTGCTGACCCAGCCCGCCCGAATCTGAGCCGGGCCGTGACCATCAGCAACGCGCCTCCAGCCGGGGCAGCTGGACTCCCAGCAACTGCAGCCGCGCAGCGGGAGATCTCCCAAGTACCCAGCATGCTGACGGCTGTCCCGGTTGCCGTCCCCTCCGTGGAGCCGCCGCCTCGCCCCAAGGCGGCGGCACAATCCGGGCGCCACCGGCCATGATGCGGATCCAGGCCATGATCACGATTTGCGCGCCCGTCGAGGCCGTGTGGGCGCAGCTGTCGGACGTCGGCGGCTACCCCGACTGGAACCCCTTCATCGTCAGCTTCGAAGGCCGCCTGGCACTCAGCGCCCGACCGACACTCCACCTAACTCCGTCTGGGGCGCGACCGTGGGCGGTCCGTCCAAGCATCACCACCGTGGACATAGGCGCATGCATCGAATGGCAGGAACGGCTCGGGCCACTCCGTGCCGTCCGCATCCGGCACCGCACCGAGCTGCTGCCGCTGCGCGGCGGCCGGACCCGCCTCACCCAATCGGAGGACCTCGCCGGACTGCTGGTCGCCCTGCCGCGCTCATTCCCGCGTCGCCGCCAGGCCGGCCTCGCCGCCATGAACGCAGCCCTGCGCATATGGACCGAGACCCGCCTCATCGTCTCGGCGCAACTCGCCCCGGCACCCGCTCCCCGTGGTCACGCCAAGCCGGTCCGCACCGTCGTCCGCTCCCCGGGCCGCCCTAAGATGCAGGTCAACTCCGCCGGCTCGACCCTGTTGGCGAACCAGTGCGCGACGTTCGCCGAATACCGCAACGGCACCCCGCCGAGCGGCCATGGCGATGCCGGTGAGAGCTGAGCCCGTCGAAGGACGCCGCCGGCAGCACCTCCGCCTGACTCGGCTGACTGCGCAAAGCTGGAGTGAATCGCCGAGCCGATCAGGCCCGCTGGCGCCAATAACTAGATGCCGCTCCATCGAGCCCGGGTGGCCTTCCAACGCTCGTGCAGCCGGGATTGTCGGAATCAGGTAGCCGTCGGGGCGCTCGACGGTCGAGTCGTCGAGCGCAGGCTGGGGACGGATCTGGATCGATCGCCAGGCACATCGCACCTTGTGCAATGGCCCGGAGGACAGACGATGCCGCCCCGTATCGCGCCGAGACGGCGTGCGCAGCCCCATACCGCGGACGAAGAATCGGCGGCCATCAATGACGGACTTCAACGCAGTGTCAGGAACAAACGGGCGGCTGGCGCTTCCCAGAAGCGGCCTCGGATTCTCCGGCTCGGACTTGGCGTCGATGACGCACCTCGCCGATGACGGCTCACCCGCGCGGTGGGCCGTGGTGGAGGGGCAACGCTGACCGCGGTTCTCTAGCCCCGCCTGCCCGGACGCGGCGACGACGTTCGTCGCGTGCCGGCCCGCTGGGGTGACTCAGCCAGCGGCACCGGCACCCGCTGGGACGACTTCAGCTTCAGCACGACCTGACCTGTCCCTGAGCGGGCCGCATCGACGACCTGATATGGCGCAGCAGTCGCCGCCAAGCCAGTCGCCGGCGTGGACGCTCGCGCACCTCTTAGAGGACCACTGATGGAGGACCATGGCGCGATGACCCACTCGCCTACGGATCGCGCCCCCGTGACGTTCCTCGACGTTCCTCGATGGCTCGCACGTCGAGGGCCCATTCCTGCACGGCACCGAAGCTGTCCTCGCGCCGGGGGATGAGCTCGTCTCAGGCTTCCAATCCAATTTCCGCCGCGGGATGCGAATGAACCACGTCTACTTCATTACCCGCGTGGAGACCGCCGCGTGGGGCGCCCAACTCGCCGCCGCCCTCGCCGGCCCAGCGCACACCGGGCGCATCTACGTCGTAGAGCCGACGGGTCCGTTCGAGGACGATCCCAACGTCACCGACAAGAAATTCCCTGGCAACCCCACCGAGTCATATCGAACGCGCCACCCGTTGCGCGTCGTCGCGGAGCTGAACGACTGGCCCTCGCACTCCGACGACGCCCTCGCCACGATGCTGGGCGCCCTCGACCGGCTCCGCGAACAAGGCCTGGACGAGATCGAGGACTGACTTTCGTCGAGAACGGCCTGAGTCAGTCATCGTCGGACAGTCCCAGAGCGGGCCGCTCAGCCGGCCAGTCGGTCGATGTCCGGGGGGTCGTCACGGCGCTGCTCGTCAGCGCTGAAGATGCCCGGCTTATCCCGCTCGAACCTCCGCCACGCACGGACGCTGCTGACGAACGCGGCGACCACGATGACCCCGAGCACGAGCCATACCCAAAGGGCCATGCCTGAGGAGTGTCCGCCGTCACGCGGTGTGATCGAGCGGTGGACGGAGCGCGCGCCTGTCCCCGAGCGGGCCGCAGGGGCGAGCACTCGAACGGCTGGAGCGCGCGTATCAGTCGGGGAACCGGGCCCAGACGGTCTTCGAGGCGGTGCCTGTGGTGTAGCCCCACTTGGCGGCGATGGCCTGGATGATGGCGAGCCCTCGGCCGTGGGTGTCGTCCGTCGCGGCGTCGCCCAGAACCGGGACGCCATCGGCGTCGTCGGTGACGTGGACCTGCAGGTGCGGCGGGGGCTCAGTCAGAGCGACGTGGATGGCGCCGGCCCCGGCGCTCACGGCGTTATTGACCATCTCGGTCAGCACCAGGGCGAGATCCTCGGCGACCGCCACGGAGACGCCGGCCAGGGCACCCAGTTCGACGAGTGACCTTCGGACAGCGGCGGCGGTGCCGGGCCCGCAGGGGCCTCTGAACAGAGTGAATAGCATGGGCTGGCCTCCGCGAACGGCACGCTGCTTTACCGACGCGGCGTGCCTACCCTCCGCCCGCCCGTCTCAGTGCCCTGAGACCCAAGATCGTGCAGCGGACGGGTGTCGGAGTCGCTATGGCCGCCAGGGCCGACGCGTCCGTGAGCGGGCCGCAAGCTGCGCGACGTCGCCCAGGCCCTCGTCGACAGCGCCGTGAGACCCAGCGGTCCGGTTGCCGGCTGCTCGGGCGACAGCGGCCCGGTCTAGATTCCCCAGCAGTCGTCGCTGTACCTAGAGCGGCTGCTCAGGATGGGCCATATCGACGATGGCCTCGGCGACGTCGCGCAGCTTCCGGTTGGACGACTGCGACAGGTCCCGCAGGATGGCGAACGCCTCGTCGGGCGATATCCGGCGCTGGACGCCGCGGTCGTACTGCACAACGCGCACGTGTTCGCCGCCAGCAGGGCCCTGGCGGAGCAGATGGAACAGGCGGGGTGTCCTGGACCGGCAGCGGGATGGACAGCGAGCTGAGGGCGCCAGCGCTCGCTGCCCGCCCGGTATATTGCGGCCAGCGGGGCTCGGTGGCTATGTCGTGGACGTGCATGTCATCTGACGCGTCGCCTGACAGGTCTGCTGACAGGAGGGTGTCAGCGTCAGCTGACACCTATAGAACTGACATGTCCTGCTGACGGGTTCCTCCTGACACCCCCTGCGAACCCGCCGACTGTTCAGCGGCCCGTTTCGCCCAGTCACACCTCCTTTACGCGATCCAGGCCATTCGTCACTGCGGCGACCAGCAATCCCCTGTGCAGCCAAGCGAAGCAACGGCCTTATCTGCCGCAACTTCGCAGTGCGCGGGGCATCCGTATGCCACGCCCACGGTGGACGAGCCCCTCAGGTGAGGCGACGCGCTCAGAAGCGCTCGACCGAAGCCCGAATCGTGGAGGCAGCCGCGCACTCTGCGGCGAGGACCAGAGCGCGACTCGCGGCCGTAGCCCCATGGTGCGACATAGTCGAACCGACCTTTCGTCCGCCCATTCCTGCCCGCGGGAGAGCTTCGAGCAATAGCTCGCGAGATGTCGCGCACGGCGACTGAGTACGCCGTCAGGCTCGAATATCCAACGAGCGCCGTGACAGCTCCATCGGTGCGCCCGAAACGGCCATCCCATAGGTCCGGCGATCAAGGCCGCCGCCCCAGGCGTGCAGGTCGGGCAGCGGCAGGCCGTCGATGATGACCGGACCGCTGGCATTGCCCGACTGCACCGAACTTACTTCTGCAGGTAGCTGTTCTCAGGTGTGCGCTTGTGGAGCGGCGCCAGGGGGTCGGCGGTATGCTCCGCGCGGCATGCCAAGCACCCCCCGGGGAAAGAGGTTGCGCACGTATGGATCCGGTCCTCGGTGGCGACGTCGATTTAGACGGGCAGGATCAGCCAACCAAGAGAGTGTGTAAGACAGGACGCAGCGGCGGCCGGAGATTCGGCTTCTCGCCGCTGTGGCCCGACTCATGGCGCTATAAGCTGCCATTCGGGCACTGGTTGTGGATCCCCCTGGCGACCGGGCTTGTTTCGCTCGCCTCATGCGGCTACGTCCTATTACAACCGCATATGCTCAAAGGGGTGCACGGCTTCGGCAACGGCCACGGATATGATGATGGCGTCTACCTGGGTGCCGCAATTCGCTTGATCCACGGCTCGATGCCGTACCGAGACTTCGTCTATGTCCACCCACCAGGGGCTCTACTCCTGTTCTCTCCGTTCGCCGCCATAGGTGAAGTTCTCGGTCACGAAAATGGCTTGATGATGGCCCGTTGTATGACTGCGCTCGTCGTCGGAGCGAATGCGGCTCTTGCCGCACTAGCCGTCAGGCACCATGGGGCCTTGGCAATGCTCGTAGCCGGGCTTGCATTGGCGTGTTTCCCGCTCGCTTTCGCCGCCGGCCACACACTGACGCTTGAGCCTTACCTCGTGCTTTTTTGCCTGCTTGGCACAGTGTGGATGATAAGCGACGGTAAATTGGCGACTTCCCCACGCAGGCTGTGGGTTGCAGGGATGTTCTTTGGGCTTGCAGGAGACGTCAAGGCATGGGCGATATTTCCTGCGATCGCTGCCATCTACTTCTGTCTGCGCAAATGGAGAAGTTCTGGTAGGCCCTTCTGCATTGGGCTTATTGCAGGGTTCGTGCTGCCGACTCTTCCATTTTTCTTGGCCGCGCCGGCGCGGTTCATACAGTATGTATTTATTGCGCAATTGAACAGATCGGCTTCGGAGAGTGCACCAGTGTCTGTTCAGACGCGCCTTGTGAAGATGAGCGGCGCCCGAGCGGTGTTCGGTGACGGTGTAAACCCGACGGTGGTCGTGTTCGTGCTTTCCGCGTCAGCGGTATTCGTAGCGCTGATCTACTTAGCTACCGCGCGCCGAACTGCCATCGCCGACTGGTACATCCTTCTTGGGACCCTCAGCGTCGTAGGCGGAATGTTCCTCCCCGGCGAGTTCTACGATCATTACGCCTACTTTCCAGCCGCTTTCGCTTCGCTGGTGGCTGGAGTCACTTCGGGGAAAGCCGAGGAGATTCTTAGCGCCAGGCAGCAACGCCTTCGCGTGACGCGTCATAGCATCGTGCCACTTCCTGCGCGGCTAGCAGTACCCGGCGTTGCATTGCTGCTCGCGACTGCTAGCGTTTTCCCCGTAGCTCGGTCAGCGACGACGTATCTGAATGAAGCCGGTGAAGCCAGCGCCCTGATCCGAGCAACAATCCCAGCGGGATCATGCACGCTGACGGACGACCCCGTCCTCCTGATTGCATCCGACAGAATAACGTCGAAGCGGCGCGGCTGCCCCTCTGTCATAGATCCCTTCGGTATGTGGCTAACGGAAGACCACGGTGCGACACCGCATTTTTCGGAGTCGGTTCCGATCGTCTTCGGCAGCACTTGGCAGGCGTGGATGCAGCATGCTGACTACGTCGTGTTGTCTGTTCAAGGTAGCGACTACATCCCATGGACGGCAGCGACGACCGCCTGGTTTGCCGACCACTATGAGCCCGTGGCATCGGGGCCTCACGCTTTTGTTTACAAGCGCGTCCCGTTGTCATCGGCTGCATTGATCCAACGCGGCGTTTCCGAACAGCAGGCTGGCCAGAATGATTCGGCGCGATCGGATTTCACCGCCGCGCTCGTGCTGAATCCCAAAGCTTCACTCGCCTACTTCAATCTGGGGGTCATGAGCCAGGACCAAGGCGACGCTGATACGGCAAGGGCGATGTATCTGCAGGCCCTGTCAATCGACGAAAACTTCAGGGCCGCGTTGTTCAACCTGGCGGTGTTGAATACTAAAAGCGCGCCGACGGATGCGCTTGCGCTGTATAAAAAGATCATTGCCAATGATTCGAAAGATGCATATGCAGCATTAAACCTTGGGTTTTTGCTGCTCGAGATGGGAGACCGAGTCCAAGCACTGCTATATCTGGACACCGCAGTCAGGCTGGATCCCTCTCTTGCATCCCGCGTGCCGGCCGATCTTTTACATGGTTGATGTAAGTGTCCGCCGTTCTATTGAGCCGCCCGCCAGCACCGAATTGCTCGACCGCTATGCGGCGTGAGCAGCGCTGTAATCGTGGCCCGGCGTCCTACGGACTTCTTCTCGCAACAGAGAACGGGCGCGCCGTGGGTCGTCTAGGCGGGGCAGAAGGCGGCGACGTAGATACTGGCGCCGCCGCCTGCGACGCCGTTGCCAAGCCAGAGCGACACTGTGGTTTTGGTGCCGGACGCTGACATGACCGAGAAGAGCGCCATCATCGGCCTCGGGATCACCGAGATGGGCAAGGTCTACGGGCGCACGGCGGCGGAGTTCGCCGCCGACGCCGTCGTGCTCGCGGCCGCCGACGCCGGGTGCGAGCTGCACGACATCGACGGCCTGCTGATCAGCGCCGGCGTGCAGCAGGGCGTGGGCCTGGGGCTGGCCCGCGACCTCGGCCTGCGCAACCTGACGCTGCTGTCGGAGGTCCAGGCCTTCGGGTCGACCGCGGGCGGCATGGTTGCCCAGGCCTCCATGGCTGTGCAGAGCGGGCTGGCGACCACCGTCGCCTGCGTCTTCGCCGACGCGCCGCTGGTGCAGGGCGGCAGCGCGGGCGCGGCCTACGGGGCGGGGCGCCGCACGTTCACCGGGTTCGGCGGCATCGCGGCGGCCTCGGGGCTGACCTCGACCAACGCGATGTACGCCCTCGCGGCGCGCCGGCACATGCAGAAATACGGCACGACCAGCGAGCAGTTCGGCGCGGTGGCCGTCGCCCAGCGGGCCTGGGCGGCGATGAACCCCCGGGCGCAGATGCAGGCGCCGATGACGATCGAGGATCACCAGAACTCGCGGATGATCGCCGACCCCCTGCACCTGCTCGACTGCTGCCTGGTGTCCAACGGCGGCGTCGCGGTCATCGTCACCAGCCAGTCCCGCGCCGAGGCGTCGGCGAAGCCGGCCGTCTACGTGCTGGGCTGGGGCCAGACCCACCCGGGCTACACCCGCACCAGCGGCAGCGAGTTCGGCCTGATCACCGGCGCGGCCACCTCCGGGCCGATGGCGATGAAGATGGCCGGCGTCAGCGTCGGCGATATCGATGTGCGCGAGCTCTACGACTGCTACACCTACACCGCGCTGGTGTCGCTGGAGGACTACGGCTTCTGCGAGAAGGGCGAGGGCGGGGCGCTGGCGCAGAGCGGCGCGCTCGCGCCGGGCGGCTCGCTGCCCACCAACACCGGCGGCGGCCAGCTGTCCAGCTATTACATGTGGGGCTATACACCGTTGTCCGAGGCCATCATCCAGGCCCGCGGCGAGGGCGGCGAGCGCCAGGTCGCCAAGAACGACGTCGTGCTCGTCAGCGGCAACGGCGGCATCCTGGACCATCATTCGTCGCTTATCCTGAGCAAGCACGCCGCGGCATAGGGGACGTAGACCATGACACTCGCTGCCCTCGCCCGCGATGACGCCTCGGCGCAGTTCCTCGACGCCGCCGCGCAGGGCGTCCTGCTCTACCAGCGCTGCTCGGCCTGCGGGCACGCCCAGCTGCCGATCGGCGGATCGGTCCGCACCCGGTGCCGCAACTGCGGGCGCAACGAGGCGGCGTGGACCCCCGCCTCGGGTGCCGCGACGCTGGTGAGCTGGACGTCCAGCCCCGTGCGCACCGCCGACGGCACCGAGCCCGGGCCCGTCATCGGGCTGCTCGAGCTTGCGGAGGGGCCATGGCTGGAGACCCAGCTGCGCGGCCTCGCCGGGGCCCCCGGGGAGCTCGACGAGGGCGCCCCATTCCATGTCGGGTTCGAGCAGCCGGAGGGAAGCGAGCCGATCCCGGTGTTCATCGCCGGCTGACTGGGTGCGCACCGCGCGGCCCGGAGCTTGTCGGTCGCCGGAAAGTGCGATAGGAACCTAGGCGGAGTCGCGCGCGGGCGGCTGCGCCCGCAGGAGCCCGCCGGTCCTATTCTTCTCCAGGCACCACTGAGGGACGTCAACGAGGACGCCTGCCTGCCTTTGGCAGGCGCCTATGGGAGGAGCACCGCATGGCTGGTATCAACGAGGGTCGCGTAGTAATTGTGACCGGGGCAGGACGCGGCATCGGCCGCGGCGAGGCGATTGAGTTCGCCAAGCAGGGTGCCAAGGTCGTTGTCAACGACCTCGGCGGCGCAACGGACGGCAGCGGCAGCGACATCGGCGCGGCTCAGCAGGTCGTCGATGAGATCAAGGCGTTCGGCGGCGAGGCTGTCGCGAACACCGAGGACATCAGCGACTACGAGGCCGCCGGCGACATCGTGCGTCAGGCCATCGAGACGTTCGGCAAGCTCGACGTGCTGGTCAACAACGCGGGCATCCTGCGCGACCGGATGCTCATCAACATGGGCCCGGACGAGTGGGACTCCGTGATCCGCGTCCACCTGCGCGGCACCTACGCCACCACGCAGCACGCGGCCGCCTACTGGCGCGAGCAGAGCAAGGCCGGCAACCAGCCGCTTGCCAGCGTGATCAACACGTCGTCGTCGTCGGGCATCTACGGCAACGCCGGCCAGGCGAACTACGGCGCGGCGAAGGCCGGTATCGCGGCGTTCTCGATCATCACCGCGAAGGAGCTCGTTCGCTATGGCGTCACCGTCAACGCGATCGCGCCCGGCGCGTTCACCCGCATGACCCAGGGCCTCATCCCGGACGACCGGGCCGAGTCGATGAGCGCGGACGCCATTGCCCCGCTCGTCGTCTGGCTGGGCAGCCCCGAGGCCAAGGACATCACCGGTCGAGTGTTCAACGTCGCCGGCGGCCACATCAGCGTTGCCGAGGGCTGGGTCGCCGGCCCGGCCGTCGACACCGAGGGCATCTGGGAGACGGCCAAGCTCGGCTCGGTCATCCCGGACCTGGTGGCCAAGGCCCGCAAGAACTCCGAGACCAACGGCAAGACCCCGGAGTAGTCCCACCCCGCACCTCCCGCGAGTGGCCAGTCGCCTGTCGGCTGGCCACTCGCGGTGCTTCACCGGGCCCTTCCGCGCCCGGGCCGGACTGCACGACAGCGTGACGCGGCCCCCAGACGCAGTCATCCCGTACTGCGCGCCGCGCGATCAGTGAGGATCGATCGACATGAAGGTTGACAGCAGCGTCGGTTACGGCTTCGCCGAGTCTTCCAAGTTCGCACTCGAAGCCGAGGAGTTCGGCTACGACGGCGTATTCACCGCCGAGGTGAAGCACGACCCGTTCATCCCCCTGGCGATGGCGGCCCCGCAGACCAGCCGGATCGAGCTCGGCACGAGCATCGCGGTGGCCTTCGCCCGCACGCCGATGACGCTGGCCTACATCGCCAACGACCTCCAGATCGCGTCGGAGGGCCGGTTCGTCCTGGGCCTCGGCACGCAGATCAAGGCCCACATCACCCGCCGCTTCGACATGCCATGGAGCCACCCGGCGCCGCGCCTGGCCGAGATGGTCGAGGCGATCAAGGCGATCTGGACGTCCTGGGAGACCGGCGACAAGCTCGACTTCCGCGGCGAGTTCTACAACAACACGCTGATGACCCCGATGTTCACCCCGGACCCGCACACCTTCGGGCGGGCCAAGATCTTCGCCGCCGCGGTGGGCGCCGTGATGACCGAGACCGTGGCCACCGTCGGCGATGGCCTGATGCCGCACGGCTTCTCGACCGAGCAGTACTTCCGCGAGGTCACCCTGCCGGCCGTGGAGCGCGGCCTGGCCAAGAGCGGGCGCACCCGCGACGACTTCGAGATCAACGCCCCCGGCTTCGTCGTCACCGGCGCCACCGAGGAGGCCTTCAGCAAGAGCAAGGAGGCCGTCCGCAAGCAGATCTCCTTCTACGGCAGCACTCCTGCGTATAAGCCGGTCTTCGACGTGCACGGGTGGGGCACGCTCGGCGAGCAGCTGCACCGCCTCTCCGTCAGCGCCGACCCGGACAAGTGGGACGTCATGGCGACCCTGATCGACGACGACGTGCTGCACACATTCGCGGTCGTCGCGGAGCCGGACAAGCTGGCCGCGTCGATCCTCGAGCGCTACGGGGATGTCGTCGACCGCATCCACTTGGGCCGCATCGCCGGCCTGGCCGAGGACCAGATGTCCTCGATCCTGACCGAGCTGCAGGCCGCGGACCGCAAGACGCTGGCGGCCGCGAAGTGAACACCGCCGAGCGCTTCGATGTCGCGGGCAAGGTAGTTGTCGTCACTGGCGGCACCAAGGGCCTGGGCCGCGGCTTCGCCCTCGGGCTGGCCCAGGCCGGCGCCAAGATCGTCGTGTCCAGCCGCAAGCAGGCCCTCTGCGAGCAGGTGGCGGCGGAGATCGCCGACGCCACCGGCGCCGAGACGCTCGGGCTGGCCGCGCATGTCGGCGAGTGGGATTCCCTGCCGGCCTTCGTCGACAAGGTCTACGACCACTTCGGCCAGGTCGACGGGTTGATCAACAACGCCGGCATCAGCCCGGCGTTCGTCGATCTGGTCGACATGGAGGAGGCGTATTGGGACAAGGTCTTCTCGACCAACCTCAAGGGCCCGCTGCGCCTCTCGGCGCTGATCGCGCCACGGATGCGCGACAGCGGCGGCGGCAGCATTGTCAACATCTCCAGCATCGGTGGGTACCGCGGCTCGCCGCGCAACTCCCACTACTCGGCCAGCAAGTCGGCGCTGGTGCGCCTGACGGAGTCGATGGCCGCGGAGTGGGCTGACTGGAACATCCGGGTCAACGTCGTGTCGCCCGGCCCGTTCATGACCAGCCTGCTCGAGGGCATGGGCAAGAACAGCCCGGACGGGCTGGCCGCGATCGGGCAGGGCAACCTGCTCAAGCGCATCGCCGACCCGGACGAGGCCGTGGGCCTCATCCAATTCCTGCTGTCCGATGCGTCGGCGTTCATCACCGGCGCGGACCACGAGATCAGTGGCGGCCGCGGCCGGTAATTGCCGTGTGGGGAAGACTGCACCGATGACGACGGTCGGTGCGGTCTTCATCCCCAGTTCGCCCCCGAGACGCTGTGCGACGTCGCGCGCGCGGCCGATGACGCCGGGCTGCCCGAGCTGTGGCTCTGGGAGGACTGTTTCCTGTACGGCGGGATGGCCGCGGTGTTACCGGTCAGGCGCGATACGGACCGGCGCCGACGCGGTTGAGCACGAGATGCTCGATTGACGCAGTGAAAGAGAGCCCGAGCAGCATCTCCACGACGCAGACCACATCGGCCACGGAGATCATCCGGTGAACGGTACGGACTCCGTCGCCCAGGCGCTCAACTCCGTGGCCACGAACGCCGGCGAGATGGCGGTGGCGAGCACGCCATTGCCATTCTCCTCGACGTTGATTGAGCGGATCAAGGAGATCAGCGCGGCCTTCGACGCACCATAGGCCGCTAAGCCCGACTCGGGGAATACGCCCTCGATCGACGACAGCGCGACGATCCTGGACCGCACCTGGAGCGGCTGGGCGGCGG
>JAOPVO010000249.1 GCA_025966155.1 Pseudonocardiales bacterium | reverse complement strand
GCCGCAGCCGCGTCAGGTGGGCCGCGGCCGCGGCGCGGCGCGGCGAGCTGGACGGCAGCCACTCGAGGCAGGCCTGCCACACGGCGACGTCGTCCCGCGCCTCGGGCAGCGTGGCGAACCGCAGGAGCAGCTCGGGCCGGTGGGCCCGCAGCACCGCCTGGCGGAGCAGCGCGCTGACGCGCTCGCGCGTGGCCGCCACGCCGGGTGCGCGGGACCCGGGCAGGACGGCGCCGGGATAGCGGTCCAGTGCCGGACCGACCTCACCGCGGGCGAGCAGCCGGCGGACCTGGTCGAGGTCGCTGTCGAGCCGGGTGAGCAGCCGATAGGGCCGGGAGCCGACGAGGTCGGGGCCGACGAGCCGGCGCAGCCGGGACAGCTCCGCCCGGACGGTGACCGCCGCGGCGTCCCCCCGGTGGCACTCCGCGGCCAGCTGGACGGCGGACCTGCCCTCGCCGGCCACGGCGGCCTCGGCCAGCAGGAGCAGGAGCTCGGAGTGGCGCAGCGACAACTCCACCGGCCCCGACGGCAGCGTCAGCCGGGCGCGGTCCCGGGCGAGCACGTCCAGCCGGGGCTCAACCGGGCGCAACGGGGTCACCGGCCGTCGGCCCGCACCGTGCCGGACCTCCTCGCGGTGCAGCCAGCGCAGCTCGGATTCGACCGCGGCGACGGTGGCGCGCACCAGGGTCAGCACGTGCGGGCTGGCGACGTGATCGCCGCCGGTGACGTCGATGGCCCCCAGGAGGAGTCCGGTGACGGGGTGGTGGACGGGCGCGGCCGAGCAGCTCCAGGGCTGTACCGGCCGCCGATAGTGCTCGCTGCCGTAGATCTGGACGGCGTGGTCGAGGGCCAGGGCCGTCCCCGGAGCGTTGGTTCCGGCGACGTCCTCGGACCAGCAGGCGCCTTCGACGAAGTGCATGCCGGCCGCGCGTGACCGCAACGCGGCGTCGCCCTCCACCCAGAGCATGCGGCCACCCGCGTCGGTGACCGCGACGATCATCTGGTCGGCTTCGGCGTCCTCGACCAGCAGCCGCCGGATCACCGGCAGAACCGGGGCCAGGGGATGTGCCGCGCGGTAGGAGAGCAGGTCGTCGTCCAGCAGGTCGACGGGCGGGGCGATGCCGTCCGGGTCGACGCCGCTGCCCAGCGAGCGGCGCCAGGAGTCGCGCACGACCGTCCGGACGGCGTCGTCGGGGACGTCGCTGCCCGTCACGAGCCGCTCGTGGGCGGCCCGCAACCGCCGGGTGTGCGCCGGACCGGGCCGCCCGCCGGTCAGGGCCAGCCAGGGGTTCACAGCCGGTGGCACCCGGGGCCCTGCCAACAGTGGCTCATGTCACTGCCATCGTGGCTGCTCGCGCGCCATTCCACCAGCCTGCCGGTTGTGGGCAACCGGATGCCGGGCGGCGGGGTCAGGCGTGGAGGACGGGCTCCGCGGGGTCGGGGGCGTCGGTCAGCTGCCACGGGCGCACGACGGTGACGAGGACGACGATGGCCAGGCCCAGGGCGACGACGATGACCGTGCCGATGGCCGTCGCGTCGTTGCCGAGCACGCCGACCAGCGGGGAGACCAGAGCACCGACGCCGAACTGGACCGCCCCCAGCAGCGCCGCGGCGGTGCCCGCGGCCTCGCCGTGCCGGGACAGGGCGAGGGCGGGCGCGTTCGGCAGCGCGAGACCGCAGGCGAAGAGGACCGCCCACAGTGATCCGGCGACGGCGACGAGCCCGCCGGTATGGGTACCGGCCAGCACGAGCAGCACGGTCCCCGCCAGGGCGCCCGCAATCGTTCCGGCGACCAGCAGCTGCTGCGGCGACCAGCGGCGGAGCAGCACCGGGTTGAGCTGGGTGGCCGCGATCAGCCAGAAGGCGCCGGCTCCGAAGAGCAGGCCGAACTGCTGCTCGTCGAGGCCGAACTCGCCCTGGTAGACGAAGGCCGAGCCGGAGACGTAGCTGAACAGGCCGGCCATCGTGAGCCCGGCGACGAGCACCAGCCCGACATAGGCACGGTCACGGAAGAGGCTCCGGTAACCCCGCAGGGTGCCCCGCACGCCGCTGCTCTGCCGCCGCTCGGGGGGCAGTGTCTCGGGCAGGGCCCGCGCACCCACCACGATGATGAGGACGCCGTACGCCGCCAGGAGCGCGAAGATGCCGCGCCACGAGGTGAAGCGCAGCAGCTCCCCGCCGATGGTGGGCGCGAGGACGGGCGCCGCGCCGAGCACCAGGAACAGCCGGGACAGCATCGTGGCCGCGGCCCGGCCGTCGTACAGGTCGCGGACGATCGCGATGGCGACCACGGCACCCGCCGCCGTCCCGACCCCCTGCACCACCCGGAGGGCACCGAGGACCGCCAGGTTCGGGGCGATCAGCACCAGCAGGGACGCGAGCACGTGCACCGCGGTGCCGGCCAGCAGCGGCCGCAGCCGGCCGATCGCGTCCGACAGCGGGCCCAGCACGAGTTGGCCGAGCGCGAGGCCGATCAGGGTTCCGGTCAACGTCAGCTGCACCGCGGCCGACGTCGTCTCCAGTTCCCGGGTGATGGTGGGGAGCGCCGGCAGGTACATGTCGATGGTGAGCGGACCGATGGCCACGAACGCCCCGAGCACCAGGGCGGTGCGCGCGGCGCTGGGACGGTCCGCGGGAGCCGGGGCGGCGGAAGGGCCCTCGACCCGGTTCTGGAGGGCGGTCACGGGATCCTCGTCTGCTGGTCGTCTTCGCGGACGCCGACGCTGGCAGGAACCGCATGTACAGGGAGCGACAAGGCGCGGGCGCCACCGGTCATTCCGTTCCGGCGGCGCGTCTTTCCCGCGGAGCGTCCGGTCGGGGCCGCGGGGGCCGCGCGGGCAGCAGAGCCCGCGGGTCGCGTGCGCGCACCGCGCCCTCCCAGAGCCCGGCGCCGTAGGCGAGGTCCTCGAGCCGCCGGGCGGCGGCAAACCGGACCGGTCCGGTCCGCGAGCGCTGCGGCCACCACGCGAGGACGGCGTCGGCGACGGCGGCCCCCG
>JAOPVO010000232.1 GCA_025966155.1 Pseudonocardiales bacterium | reverse complement strand
CTGGCCCATGTGCGCGAGGTGCTCGCGGCGGCGCTGGAGCAGGGCGGCACCTCGTTCGACTCCCTCTACGTCAATGTCAACGGCGAGAGCGGCTACTTCGATCGCTCGCTCAATGCCTATGGGCAGGAGGGCCGGCCCTGCGCCCGGTGCGGGGCCCCGATCCGGCGCGAGTCGTTCATGAACCGGTCCAGCTTCTCCTGCCCGCGCTGCCAGCCGCGCCCGAGGGCCGTGGCGGCGTCGCTGCGGGCCATCCGGACCGCGGGGTGAATCCGCGTGTTACCTCAGAGTGCGCGAGGTAGGGCACTCTCCATCATCGATCCACGCGAAAGAACCCGACGCCGACTCCGGCGCAGCCGGGCGCAACGACGACGAAGGGTGCGCCCATGAGCGACCTCACGCTCGGCATCGAGGAGGAGCTCCACCTCGTGGACCTCGCGACGGGCCGGCTGGCCGCCCGGGCGCCGGAGTTGCTGGCCCAGCTGCCGTCGGACTCGTTCACCGCGGAGCTCCAGCGCTCCACCGTCGAGATCAACAGCTCGGTGTGCACCACGCTCGAGGACTTGCGCAACGAGCTGCTGCGCCGTCGCCGCCAGCTCGTGCAGGTAGCGGGTGAGGCGGGCCTTGGAGTCGCCGCCGTCGGGATCGCGCCCATCAACGACACCATGCTGCTCACCGAGACCACGCGGTTTGAGCAGATGCGCCAGAACTACAAGCTGCTGGTCGACGAGCAGTTGATCTGCGGCACCCAGGTGCACGTCGGGGTCGATGATCGCGATGCCGCGGTTGCCGTCGCCGCCCGGATGACCCCGTGGCTGCCGACGCTGCTGGCGCTGTCCTCGAGCTCGCCGTTCTGGCGCGGGGAGGACTCCGGCTACGCCAGCATGCGGACGCTGATCTGGCAGCGCTGGCCCACCGCCGGGCCGTTCGGGTCCCTGACCACCGCCGCCGAGTACGACCAGCTCCTGGAGGATCTCGTGTCCTCCGGCGTCATCGCCGACGCCAAGATGGCCTACTTCGATGTCCGGCCCTCGGCGCATCTGCCGACCCTGGAGCTGCGCATCTGCGACGCCTGCCCCCTGGTGGACGACGCGGTCATGATCGCCGGGCTGTTCCGCGCCCTGGTCGCCACCGAGCTCCAGGCCGTCGGGCGCGGCGTGGTCGCAGTCGATGTGCCCGGCCCGCTGTACCGGGCCGCGATCTGGCGCGCCGCCCGCAGCGGCCTGGAGGGCGATCTCGTCGACCTGATGAGCTTCGGCGTTCCCGCGCCCGCGGAGATGGTCGTGCGGCGCCTCCTGGAATACGTCCGCCCCGCGCTGATGCGCCTCGGGGACTGGGAGCGGGTGCGTGGGCTCGTGGTGTCCGCGCTGGCCCGCGGCAGCTCCGCCGGTCGCCAGCGGGCGGAGTTCAACCGCCGCCGCCGGCTGTCGGACGTCGTGGACCTCGTGGTCGCCGAGACGCAGGGGCTCGCGCTGTCCTCGGCCGGCCACGTCCCCGGCCAGCGCCGGTCGCTGCTGGCGTCCTACCCCTCGCCCCCCGGCGACGAGGTGCTCGGCCAGGACGGGGTGGCCCGCTTCGCCTATCAGGGGATGCTGCAGGTCATCGAGGACGGCGGCGCGGCCATGCTGCGCGAGCGCGGCGAGGTGCGCGACCGGCATCAGGAGGACCTCGGGCTGATCTTCCGCGTCGGCGAGGTCGACCAGCTGTTCCCCGTCGACCTGCTGCCGCGCATCGTGTCCGCGCCGGACTGGGCGATGCTGCGCAACGGCCTGGCCCAGCGCGCGCGGGTCCTGGAGATGTTCCTGCGCGATGTCTACGGCGAGCAGAATTGCGTCCGGGACGGCATCGTGCCGCTGGAGGTCCTCACGTCCAGCCCCGGCTGGTCCGAGACCGGCCGGCGGGTGCCCGCCGGCTCCACCCGCGCCCACGTCCTGGGCGTCGACCTCGTGCGCGACGAGCGCGGCCGGTGGATCGTGCTCGAGGACAACCTCCGCATCCCGTCCGGGCTGGGCTACTCGCTGTCGATCCGCCGGCTGATGGACGAGGTCATGCCCGACCTGCCGCGCCCGCCGGGCCTGCTCGATGCCGCCAGCGCGCCGCTGCTGCTGCGCAAGGCCCTGCTGGCTGCCGCGCCCGCCGGCTCCGGCGACGAGCCGGTGATGGTTCTGCTCACCGAGGGCGCGCACAACTCGGCCTGGTTCGAGCACAAGCTGCTCGCTGACGCCGCCGGCCTCAGGATCGCCGCGCCGGCGGACCTCCGGCTATCCGGCGGCCGGGTGATGCTGATCGACGGGACGCAGGAGATCCCGATCGATGTGCTGTACCTGCGGGTCGACGCTGAGGAGCTGGCCGACCTGTCCCGCTTCGGCGGCGAGCCCCTCGGCGAGGAGGTCTGGGACATCGTGGCCGCCGGCCGGGTCGCCCTCGCCAACGCCCCCGGCAACGGGGTGGCCGACGACAAGGCCGTCTACGCCTACGTCCCCGCGCTGACCGAGTACTACCTGGGCCAGCCGGCCCTGCTGCGCACCGCGCGGACCTACCCCTGCAGCGACCCCGAGCAGCGGGACATGGTGCTGGAGCGCCTCGACGACCTCGTGATCAAGCCCGTCGACGGCTACGGCGGCGGGGGCGTGCTGATCGGCCCGCACGCCTCGGCCGACGAGCTCGAGGAGCGCCGCCTGGAGATCCTCGACAACCCCGCGCACTGGATCGGCCAGGAGATCGTCTCGCTGTCCAGCCACCCGACCTTCGACGGCCGGCGCCTGCAGCCCCGGCACATCGATCTGCGGGCCTTCGTCTACCTGACCGGCGTCGAGCCCGACGATGTGCACGTGGCCGATGCCGGCCTCACCCGAGTCGCCCCGCCCGGCAGCCTGGTCGTCAACTCGTCCCGCGGGGGCGGGGCGAAGGACACCTGGCTGCTCGGGCGGACGTAGGGTCGCGCGGTGATTCGACGGGGGTTGGCGCAGGATGCGCGCGAGCTGCTGTCCGTCGCGGGGTCGTGGGGGGCCACGCTGTCCCCGGACGGGCGGCGGACCGCGTACATCAGCGACCGCGGCGGCTGGCCCCAGGTTTGGGTGCAGGCGGTCGCCGGGACGGATGCCGCCGCGGTGATCGACCTCGGGCCCGATCCGGTCGTGCAGGTCCGCTGGTCGGCCGACGGGGAATGGCTGTCCTGCGCGCTGGCCCCCGGCGGCGGGGTCAAGACCCACGCCTGGGCGGTGCGGCCCAATGGCGCAGATGCGCGGCGCCTGGCCGGCGAGCCCGGGGAGCACGTCGCCGTCGGGCCATGGTCGCCGCGCGGCGCCCATCTGGTCATCGCCGAGGCGGCCGAGAAGCCCGACGCCGACGAGATGTGCGAGCTGGTCGACCCCGTCACCGGCACGCGGCGCGAGCTGGCCCGCGGCCACATGGTCACCGTGCTCGACATCTCCCTCACCGAGCGGTTCGCCCTGCTGCGCGACGGCCCGCGCGGCGCCCGCTTCTGCGTGGTCCTCGACCGCGCTGTGGACGCCGACCATCCACTGCTGCCCTACCCCGGCACCGGGTCGACCGACGCGGGCATCCTGCGCCCCCCGCCCGAGCGCGTCTCGGTGGCCGGCGACCACTCGGTAGTGGCCTATCTGATCAGCGACACCGGGCGCGCCCGGCCCGTGCTGCTGGCGGTCGGGATCCGCGCCGACGGGCAGCGTGGGCCGGTCGGCATGCTCGCCTGGCGCGATGACGCGGACCTCGAGCTGATCACCGCCGACGACCCCGGGCGCACGCTGGCGCTGGTCTGGAATCGCAGCGGCCGAAGCGATCTGGAGCTGCTCGATACGCGAAGCGGCGAGCGGCGCCTCACGGCGGCCCTGCCCGGCGACGTCATCTCCAGCTGCGAGATGTCCCGTGATGGGTCGACCGTTGTGTGCACGATCGAGAGCCCGACCCAGCCGCGGGAGGTCTGGGCGCTGGCGGTCAAGGCCAACACCTGGACGCGGGTCACCGATGCGAACCCGGGCCGGGCGATGCACCTGGACGACCTCGTCGCCCCGACCCTGGAGCGCTTCATCTCCCACGACGGGCTGCCGATCGAGGGCTGGCTCTACCGAGGCGTGGGCGAGACCGATGGCCGGGCGCTGATCTGGTTCCACGGCGGCCCCGAGGCGCAGGAGCGGCCCACCTTCTCCCCGCTGTTCCAGTCGGTCGCCCGAAGCGGCATCGCGCTGTTCGCGCCCAACGTGCGCGGATCATCGGGGTACGGCCGCGCCTTCGTCCATGCCGACGACGGCGCGCGCCGGTACGCCGCCATCGACGATGTCGCCATGTGCGTGCGGCACCTGGTCGACATCGGCGCGGCGCGGCGCGGGCGCGTGGCGTGCTCGGGCCGCTCCTACGGCGGGTACCTCACCCTGGCCGCGATGGTCCGCTACCCGAAGCTGTTCGCCGCCGGCATCGATATCTGCGGCATGTCGGACCTGCTGACGTTCTACCGGGACACCGAGCCGTGGATCGCGGCATCCGCGGCGAGCAAGTACGGCGATCCCGACCGCGACGCGGCCCTGCTGGCCGACCTCTCGCCGCTTCGGCGGATCGAGCTGATGGCGGCCCCGCTGCTGGTCATCCACGGCGAGCTCGACACCAACGTGCCCTATAGCGAGGCCACGCAGGTCGTCGCGGCGCTGACGGCCCTCGGCCGCCCGGTCGAGCTGCTCAGCTTCCCCGACGAGGGCCACGAGTACCGCCGCGTGCATAGCCGCATAGCGCAGGCCCAGACGATCGTCGGCTTCCTTCAGGAGCACCTCGTCCGTTGACGCGCGTCCCATCGGGTGAGACGATGTGGGCCGACCGCGCTGAATCACGACCGCGCTGTCGCGTGAAACATCCTTCATCGCCCCGGGCTGGATCCAGTGCCGGGCGACACGCATGTGCGGCCTCACCCGGGCCGCTCGGGAAAGGTCGAGATCCATGGCGCGCGCCCTCTACGGACACATCGGCGGCAACGACGGCCACCTCACCCTCGAGGTAGCGCGTCTGCGTCGACGGATCACCGAGCTCGAGACCGAGCTGGACGAGCTTCGCGGCCGCATGAGCGACGACGAGCTGTCCCGCGAGCTGCGGGAGCTCGCGGCTAGTTCCGCCGCCCTCGCGTAGCACGACTCGCGGTAACCCCTGGCTGTCGCGATCGCCCGGCTGGGGTGCGTAGATTCTGACCCGCTGATGGTCGGGCTGGTCGGCTATGCGAACGGGTCGGAGGACAGTGCATCTCAAGTCGCTGACGCTTCGGGGCTTCAAGTCCTTCGCCTCGGCCACGACCCTGCGGTTCGAGCCCGGCATCACCGCCGTCGTCGGCCCCAACGGGTCGGGCAAGAGCAACGTCGTCGACGCCATCGCCTGGGTACTCGGCGAGCAGGGCGCGAAGGCCCTGCGCGGCGGCAAGATGGAAGACGTCATCTTCGCCGGCACCGCCGGCCGCGCGCCGCTGGGCCGGGCCGAGGTCACGCTCACCATCGACAACGCCGACGGCAAGCTGCCGATCGAGTACACCGAGGTGTCGATCACCCGGCGGATGTTCCGCGATGGAGCCAGCGAGTACGAGATCAACGGCAGCTCCGCGCGGCTGCTCGACATCCAGGAGCTGCTATCGGACTCCGGCATCGGGCGCGAGATGCACGTCATCGTCGGGCAGGGCCAGCTCGACTCGGTGCTGCAGGCCCGGCCGGAGGATCGCCGCGGCTTCATCGAGGAGGCCGCGGGCGTCCTGAAGCACCGCAAGCGCAAGGAGCGCGCGCTGCGCAAGCTCGAGGCGATGCAGGCCAACCTCAACCGCCTGTCCGACCTCACCGTCGAATTGCGCCGCCAGCTCAAGCCGCTGGGCCGCCAGGCCGAGGTCGCCCGCCGCGCCGCGACCGTCCAGGCCGATCTGCGCGACGCCAAGCTGCGCCTGCTCGCCGACGATCTGGCGACGCTGTCGACCCAGGTCTCCCGCGATGCCGCCGACGAGACCGCGATCCGGACCCGCCGGGCCGAGGTGGAGACGGCACTGGCTGCGGCCCAGGAGCGGGAGTCGGCGTTGGATGCGGCGATGGCACAGGATGCGCCGGCCCTGGCCCGGGCGCAGGAGACCTGGTACCGGCTATCCGCGCTAGAGGAGCGGCTGCGCGGGACCGCCGGACTCGCGGGCGAGCGGATCCGCCTGCTCGGTTCGCAGCCGGCCGATGCATCGGCTCGACCTCAACGTGACCCTGAGGCTATGGAGGCTGAAGCCGCCCAGGTGCGCGCCGAGGAGGCCGAGCTCCAGGAGGGCCTGGACGCCGGGCGCGAGGCCCTCGCCGAGGCCATTGAGGGCCGCCAGCGGATCGAGCGCGAGCTGGCCGAGGCCGAGCGGGCCGTGGTGATGGCGGTTCGGGCAGTGGCTGACCGGCGCGAGGGCGTGGCCCGCCTGGCCGGGCAGGTCAACGCGCTGCGGATGCGATCCAGCTCCGCCGCCGAGGAGATGGAGCGGCTGTCCGGCTCCGCGGCCGAGGCCCGCAGCCGGGCCGCGGAGGCGCAGGAGCAGCTCGCGGCGCTGCAGGCTCAGGTGGGCGATCTCGACGAGGGCGAGCTCGGGCTGGACGCACGGCACGAGGAGGCGGTCGCGGAGCACGAGGCCGCACTCGAGGCGCTGGAGGAGCTCATCGACGCGCAGCGCCGGGCCGAGCAGGACCGCTCGACATCGGCGGCGCGCCGCGATGCCCTGGCGCTGGGGCTGGCCCGGAAGGACGGCGCCGGCTCGCTGCTGGGCGCCGGATCGCGGCTGCCGGGCCTGCTCGGGTCGATGGCCGCGCTGGTCACCGTCGCACCGGGCACCGAGGCCGCGATCGCCGCTGCGCTGGGCCCGCTGGCCGACGCGATCGCCGTCCGCGGCGCGCAGGATGCGCTGGATGCCCTTGACCTGCTCAAGGCCGAGTCCGGCGGCCGGGCCGGGGTGCTGTTCCCCGATCCGTCGGCGCCGTCCGTCGGGCCGACCCCGGTGCCGGCCCTGCCCGCGGGCTGCCGCTGGGCCCGCGACGCCGTCACTGTGCCGGGCGAGCTCGCCGCCGCGGTCGACGCCGCGCTGCTGGGCGTGGTGCTCGCCCCTGATCTGGCTGTGGCCCGCAGGCTGGTCGACGCCGGTACCGCGCGGCTCGCCGTGACCCCCGAGGGCGATGTGCTCGGCGCCGGCTGGCTGGCCGGCGGCTCGCCCTCTCAGCCCAGCGCACTGGAGATCCAGGTCGAGGTCGACCAGGCGCAGGCGGCGCTCGACGAGGCGGCGGCCCGCCTGGCCGCGGCTGTCGGCGCGATCGAGGCCGCCACCGCCCGGCGCGCGGCAACGGCCGACGCGGTCGAGGCGACGCTGGGCGCCCTGCATGCCTCGGATGCCAATCTGGCCGCCATCGCCGAGCAATTGGCGCAGCTGGGCCAGGCCGCGCGTTCGGCCGCGGCGGATGCGCAGCGCATGGAGCAGGCCCGCGCCGATGCGCAGGAGGCCCGCGATCGCGACCTCGCTGGGCTGGCGGAGCTGGAGGAGCGGCTGGAGAACGCCGAGGTCGAGCCGGAGGACCACGAGCCCTCGACCGAGACGCGCGACGCACTGCAGCAGCAGCTCGGGGCGATCCGGCAGCGCGAGATGGACGCGCGCCTGG
>JAOPVO010000195.1 GCA_025966155.1 Pseudonocardiales bacterium | reverse complement strand
CGAACAGCTCGTTGCGGCGGGCGGCGGACCACCGCTCCTGCCGCTCCCAGGCCCGGGCCGTGTCCAGCAGCTGGGCCTCGGTCAGGGCGGCGAACTCCAGCCCGCCCAGCTGCACCGCGAGCCCGGTCCCGGCGGGGATGCCGGGCAGGGACTCCACGAGGCCGGCCTGGGAGATCAGCGGCAGCAGGTCCCGCAGCGACGGCGGGATCCGTCGTCGATCTCCTCTAGTACGAACATGTGTTCTACTCTATGCGCACGTTACTGCACTGGCAATAGATATCGGCAGATAAGTGCCTATAACCTTAGGAAGCGACTGTCGACGGAGAGCGACGGCCCCTGACCCGGGAATGGCAAGCCAGACCACCCAACGTCTCGTGGCTGCGCCTTGGCAGGAAGAGGTGAGGTTGCCGAGACGGAACCGCTGATCGGGGCAGCTCAGCTAGACCGGGTTAGACGGGCTGGACAACCTCAGCTGTTGGCGCGGGCCATCGAGTTGGCGATCGCGGCGGCGGAGAAGAAGCCGATCGGGCCGTCCAGGTCGTGCACGATGCACTGACCCGCGGCGACCCCGAACGAGCTGATGTGCCCGTACGGCTGGATGCCCAGGAACTCCCCGCGGGGCTCGCGGCCGAGGTAGATCGTGTAGTCGGAGTTGATGAACCCCAGCCCCTCGGTGGAGGAGTTGGCGATCGGGTGGGCGATGTCGCCGGTCGCGCCCAGCCGCACCAACGGCGTCAGGGTCTCGCCCTCGACGAAGTCGTGGATCTCCCGCATCCAGAGGCCGCCCCGCAGGCGGGACTCGTTGGCGCTGTTGTCGTCGATCAGCCAGGAGTCCCACATCGCCACGCGACCGGGCATCGTGAGGCGCGGCTCGCCCAGCTCCAGCGGCGTCGGGACATCCCAATGCGGGGTCTCGAGCAGCTCGCCGGGCGGCTGCTCGGACTTCCGGAGCAGCATCGCCTTGCCCTCGCCCACCGGACCGCTCTCCTGCTCGATCCGCGTCTCCAGCACGAGGATGCGCCGGCCCTGGCGCACGACCCGCGTCGTCACCCAGACCGGGGCCATCGTGGCGGCCCGGAAGATGTCGACGGTGAGGCGGGCGCACATCAGGCCCGCGTCCGCAGCAAGGTAGTCGTCGACGGCCCGTGCGCACAGCGCGCCGAACACCCGCCCGTGCAGGGTGTCGCCCCACGGCCCCTTGGCGAGGGACTGGGGGACAAGGGCGTCGCCGTCGGCGATGAAGAAGGACTGCCTGGACTCGGTCACGCGGGGCCTTTCGGGAGAGGGGCGGATAGCGAACACTAGAGAGTCCGCGGCCGGTCACCGTCTAGGGTCGAAAGGTGACGACTCTCGACGACGCGCGCCCCGGAATGGCTTCCGGCATCCGCCCCCAGGACGACCTGTTCGGCCATGTGAACGGCACCTGGCTCACCGATGTGGAGATCCCGGCCGATCGCTCCAGCTGGGGCCCCTTCGTGGAACTGGCCGATATCGCCGAGGCCCAGATCCAGGCGATCATCACCGATATCGGCGCGGCCGACCCGGCGGGCCTGGACGAGGACAGCCGGAAGATCGCGGCGCTCTACGCGTCGTTCATGGACGAGGACGCGGTGCAGGCACTGGGACTGAGTCCCATCCAGCCACTCCTGGAGCAGGTCGAGGCCATCGCCGACCTGACCGGCCTGGCCGCATTCCTCGGCCGGTTCGAGCGCATCGGCGGCCGCGGCGTGTTCGGCAGCTACGTCGACACCGACGACCGAAACTCCGACCGCTACCTGGTCAACCTGTCCCAGGGCGGGCTCGGCCTGCCGGACGAGTCGTACTACACCGACGAGAAGTTCGCCGAGATCCGCGAGAAGTACGTCGCCTATCTGACCCGCGCCTTCGAGCTGGCCGCCCGTCCCGATCCGGCTGCGGACGCCGCCGCCGTCCTGGATCTCGAGACGGCCATCGCCGCGGGGCACTGGGAGCGGTCCGACACACGCGATGTGCAGAAGACCTACAACCTGACCACCCGTGACGGCCTCGAGGCCCTTGCGCCCCAATTCGACTGGGCCGCCTACCTCGACGGCATCGGCGGGACGGACGCGACGCTGGCTGAGTCGTGCGTCCGGCAGCCGTCGTTCTTCGCCCATCTGTCGACGGTCCTGTCCGACCGCCCGATCGATGCGTGGAAGCCCTGGCTGGCCGCGCGCGTCATCCATTACGCAGCAGGCTATCTATCGAGCGAGATCGTCGAGAACGACTTCGACTTCCACGGCCGGACCCTCAGCGGCCAGCCTGAGCTCCGGCCCCGCTGGAAGCGCGCCGTGGGCTTGGTGCAGGGCGCCATCGGCGAGGCCGTCGGCCGCGAGTATGTCGCCCGGCACTTCCCGCCGACGGCCAAGGCGCTGATGGACGAGCTCGTCGGGAATCTGCTCGAGGCCTATCGCCGCTCTATCCACGACCTCGAGTGGATGAGCGAGGAGACCAAGGCGCGCGCCTACGAGAAGCTCGCCAGCTTCCGCACGAAGATCGGGTTCCCGCACGAGTTCCGCGACTACTCGGCGCTGCAGCTGTCGCCCACCGACCTGCTGGGCAATGTCGCTGCGACCGGCGCCTTCGAGACCGATCGTGAGCTGGCTAAGATCGGCGCCCCGGTCGACCGCGACGAGTGGTTCATGCTGCCGCAGACGGTGAATGCCTACTACAACCCAGGCACGAACGAGATCTGCTTCCCAGCCGGGATCCTCCAGAAGCCGTTCTTCAGCCCCGACGCCGACCCGGCTGAGAACTACGGCGGCATTGGCGCGGTGATTGGCCACGAGATCGGCCACGGCTTCGACGACCAGGGCGCCCAGTACGACGGATCCGGGAATCTCAATGACTGGTGGACCGCAGACGACAAGGCCGCATTCGAGGTGAAGAGCAAGGCGCTGATCGAGCAGTACGACGGGTTCGCGCCGCGGAACATGCCGGACGAGCGGGTCAACGGCGCACTGACCGTCGGCGAGAACATCGGCGACCTCGGCGGCCTGACCATCGCGCACAAGGCCTATCTGATATTCCTGGGCGAGCGCGAGATGCCCGAGCAGGACGGCCTCACCGGCTCCCAGCGGCTGTTCATGAGCTGGAGCTACGTCTGGCGGATCAAGCGACGCCTCCAGCAGGAGCAGCAGTTCCTCACTATCGACCCGCACTCGCCGGCGGAGTTCCGGGCCAACATCGTGCGCAATCTGGACGAGTTCCACGAGGCGTTCGCGACCGAGCCCGGCGACGCACTCTGGCTCGAGCCTGAGCAGCGCGTGCGGATCTGGTAGTTGCGGTGCGGGCCGCAGCCGGCGAGCAAGGCACTAGGCGCTGCTGAGTACTTGTGCCGATGGCGGGTGTTGCGCGATCAGCGACGGTGGCACGCATGACGCGCACCGCGATCCTCACCTCGCCCTCCCTCGCTCTCGCCTCGCGGCGGCCGGTCCTCGGATCGACCGCCGCGTCGCTGTTCATGTCGGTGCTCGCGATCGGGTGGATCCTGCTGCCGGCCTATCTCCTGTTCGGGGCGATGATCACAGCGGCCCCGTTCCTCGGCGAGCAGCCCACCGCCGCGGAGCAGGCGCAGGCGGCGCAGTTGGTGATGGCCGCCTTCGCACTGGCGGCCGCGCTGCCGTGGGCCTGCTGGTGGCTCGCCGTCGCTCGGGGCTGGCTGGGACTGGCCCGGTTCTGGGCCGCAGTCGCGGTGCTGGGCGCGGCCGCCGTGGCCATCATCGGACTGCTGGCGGCGGGCGCCGGCGCCTGACCGACCCGCGCACTTGAATTCGACGACCCGCCGGGCGGTCGCCTGGCGGGGCTTCGGCATATTCGGACACGGCGGAAACGCTGATGAAACGGGGGACATCTACGCTGTGAACCCCAGGCAAATACCAGGAATCGGGCGGCCGTGAGCGGACAGTACGTCGGCTATGTCGACGGACAGGACCCCATGCACTCCTTCCTTGCGCGGGTTTTCCGGGATCAGATCGGGATGCGCGGGGCGCACCCGGCCTTCCGGGCGTTTCGGATGACCGGCAGCAACGACGTCTACGAGTACGAGGAGAAGTCGTCCGGCACCCGTGTCGTCTGCAAATTCTTCGGCCCTAGATTCGGGTGGGACCGGGATCAAGCGGCGTGGTGGGCCGGCCATGAGTACGACGGGCTGGAGACGCTGCGCCGGTACGGCTTGATCGGGTCGCCGCACCACGTGGTCCGGCCGCTGGGCCTGGATCCCGAGCTGGGTTGCGTGCTGGCCGTCGAGCACTATGGCGGGGAGAGCCTGAGCCAGGCGATCGACGCGTGCCTGCATGAAGGCGATTCGGCCCGGCTGTTCTGGCGGCTCAAGGCGCTGGCCTACTTCCTGGCGACACAGCACAACCGGACGGCCGTTGCCTCCGGCGCGGACTTCGGCGCGGATCGGGAGTACCTCGACATCGTCACGCAGCGGCTGCAGGATGCGGGCCGGATGGGCGATTGGGACGCAGGGGAACTGCGCTGGCTCGGTGACCGGTGGGCCGAGCGCCCGCAGATGTGGCGCGATGCCGAGGTTCTGCTGCATGGCGACGCGACGCCGGCCAACTTCCTGTTCGGCGGCGGGATGAACGTGGGGGCGATCGACCTGGAGCGGATGAAGCGCGGCGACCGAATGTTCGACGTCGGGCGCATTGCGGGGGAGTTGCAGCACGCGTTCATGGCCGCCACCGGCGACTGGCGCTGCGCCGAGCCGTTCATCGGGCACTTCCTCTGGGAGTACAGCTGCCACTTCCCCGACCGCGACAGCGCATTCCGGTCGATGAGCGCCCGCATGCCGTTCTACATGGCCATGAACCTGCTGCGCGTGGCCCGCAACGGCTACCTCGACGACGCGTACGCGGGGCGTCTGGTCGAACAGTCCAAGCAACTGCTCCGGGCCGGCTGACTAGGCTGGCCCGCCGTGGACATCAAGGGCATCGCGTTCGACGTGAACGGCACCCTCGTCGAGATCCTCACCGACGACGGCATGGAGCACGTCTTTCGCGCCGCCGGCCATTACCTGAGCTATCAGGGCATCGATGTTCGCCGCCACCATCTGCGCGATCTGTACTTCGAGCTGATGAAGGAGCAGATCTCCGCGAGTCCGGAGGAGCATCCCGAGTACGACGCCGTCGGGATCTGGCGGTCCATCGTGGAGGGCAACGCGTCGGACTACACGCGCGCTCTGCCGGCGGCGAAGCTGGCGCAGTTGCCGCTGGCCCTGGCCGAGCTGTCGCGCGGGGTGTCCCGCCGGCGGCTCAAGGCCGCTCCGCATGCCGTGGAGATGATCGAGGCGCTCCGCGGCCGATTCAGGCTGGCGATCATCACCGACGCCCAGAGCGCCTGGGCCCGGGCCGAGCTGCACAAGGTTGGCCTGCTCGACTATTTCGACATCATCATCGTGTCCGGCGACTACGGGTACCGCAAACCCGATAGTCGGCTATTCCAACTGGCACTGCATCAGATGGGCGTCCGAGCGGACCAGGCTATGTATGTGGGCAATGACATGCATCGCGACATCTTCGGTGCGCGCGAGGCCGGGATGACCACAGTGATGTACGAGTCGGATCAAGGAGCCAAAGAGCATCTGGGCTGCGTGCCCGATTACACGATCGCCGATTTCCGCGATCTGGTGCGGATCGTCGGCTGAGCCTCCGGGCCCGGGCGCGACCGCCCGAGCCCGATGCCGATGTCAGCGAGGGGCAGTGCAGGTGCTAGGCGGTGTCAGCCCGAGGCGACGGCCGCGCGGCGCTCCTCCTCGGCCTTGCGAGCCGCGACCGCCCCGGCGTCGGCGGCCCAGCGGGCCTTGAGGTCGGCGACCGCCTTCAGGTTGGCCGGCGATCCGGTGGTGCGCTTCAGGGCCGCGCCCTCGCGCTCGCGCGCCTCGATGACCGCCGGGGTGCGGGCGGCCAGAAGCAGCTGCTTGGTCTCGACCAGCGTCGTCAGCGGCGTCTGGGCAATCTTGGCCGCCAGCGCCATCGCGTCGTCGACGAGCGCGTCGTCCTCGCTGACCGACAGCGCCATGCCCCACTCGACGGCTTGGTCGGGCTCGATCCAATCGCCGATGAACAGCGCCAGCGCCGTGCGCTGCCAGCCGATCCGGGCCGGGAGCAGCACTGTGCTGCCGGCCTCGGGGGACAGCCCGAGGGTCGCGAACGGCATCCGGAGCCGCCCGCTGCGGCCCATGATGAGAATGTCGAAGTGCCCGAGCATCGTGCAGCCGATGCCGACGGCCAGCCCGTTGATCGCGCCGATGAGCGGCTTCGGGTAGCTCTCGAGCAGCGGCAGCATGCTGTCCAGCGAGCTGTCCGCGGCCGAGCCGCCAAGGCTGGTAGCACTCATGTCGTAGACGTCCGCGCCGGCCGAGAAGGCGCGACCCGTGCCGGTGACGACCACGGCGTGGACGGTGTCGTCCGCGGCGGCGGCCTTGAGGGCGCCATTGAACGCCGCGTACTGCTCGCGATCGAAGGCGTTGAGGAAGGTGCCGCGGTTGAGGGTGATCAGACGGACGTTCTGGTCGTCGCGAATGAGGACCCGAGCTTCGTCGCTCACAATCGGTCTCCCTATGTCGAGGTAGCGCCGCAAAGGCGCGCGGCGTCATTGCCGCACGGGCATTGCATCCCGATTGGGCGCTGCGGCGCAATCCCCATGGCGGGAATGCGCGATCCGGTTACGTGGTCGCCACTACGCCTCGGCGTCCAGCGCGGCGTCGAAGAACGAGACCTCGAGCGTCATTGCCCGCCGGTAGGCCGCGCGCACGGCCGTCATGTCGGTGACGTGCGCATCAAGCAGGGACTCCAGGTTGAGGGCCAGCGTCTCGAACCCCGGCGCGGCATACGTCTGGATCCAGCTGACATACGGTCCGGCGCCGCGGTCGGCCAACGACTGGCCGAGGTGCGCGTACAGCCGCATGCACGGGACCATGGCCGCGCAGATCACGTCGGTACCGGCGGTTCCCGCCGTTGCCAGCAGGAACTCCGTGTAGGCCCGCGTCGCCGGCGCCGGCTCGACCTGCGCCATGTCGATGTCCCACGCGCTGGCATAGGCGCCATGAAGGCGCAGCTCGTCGCGCACACCCCCGATGAGATCGGCGAACGCCAGCACGGCGGCGGTGTCGGGGCAGCGCGCCAGCGCCAGGGCGTAGGCGCGCGCGAACGACTCGAGGAAGTACGCGTCCTGGGCGATGAACCGGGCGAAGGTCGCACGCGGGAGCGTGCCCTCTGCGAGGCCCGCGACGAAGGGGTGCCCGAGGGCAGCGCGGGCGAGGTCCGAGTTCTCCGCCCAGAGTCGCTGGGCCGATCCGGGCTGCGCCACACTGCGAAGGCTACTGTCCGCCTCAGCGGGCCGATTGAGCCAGCAGCACCGCCGCGACACCGACATTCGCCATGGCGGCGAGCAATCGCACGGTGTCCACGGCCAGCAGACGGCGGTGGGCGCCGGCATCGAACCCCGTGCTGAGCGCCCGGTGGAGCGGGACGGCGCCCATCGCGGTCACGGCCAGAATGAGCGCGGTCAGCGCGTCGGCCGCCCAGGGCAGCCAGCCGGCGGTATGCGCGGGCGCTCGCAGCGTCACGGCCGTGCTGGCGGCTACCAGCGCGGCGAACAGCGGGCCGACGGTCCACGTGATGCGCCGCTGATGCGCGAGCTCGTATGCCGCGAACTCCGCGCGCCCGACCATCGCGAACTGCGGATAGACGACCACCCGAACCGTCCACTGGAATCCCGAGTAGCAGGCGGCAGCCACCAGCATCGCCAATGCGGTCAGGGACACGGCCTCCAGTCTGCGTCTCGGGCGCCCGGCGCAACCCGGGCGGAATGACCAGGTGATGGCGGCGAAACCGCGTGGTGAGCTAATGGCGGGATGCTCACCGCCGCAGACGAAGACGTCCTGGCCCTATCCGCCGCCGATGCCGTGGAGGTGATGTGGCAGGCCGTCGCCGCGCACGGCGCGGGGGAGTTGGTTGCCCCGCCGCGCACCGTCCTGCAGCTGGGCGACGCCGCCATGACGCTGACGGCCGGCCGGCTGCCCGGGCTGGCGGCCGGATTCCGTCTGTACTCCTCGGCGGCCGAGGCGCCCAGCGAGCTGACCCTCGTGTTCCAGCCCGGCGCCGAGCCGGTCGGCGTGGTGCTGGGCCGCGACCTTGGCCGCCGCCGCACCGGGGCGCTGGGCGCAGTGGCGGCCCGGCTGTGCTCGCGCGAGGACTCGACCTCGATCGGCTTGGTCGGCGCGGGCCATCAGGCCTTCGCGCAGCTCTGGGCGATTGCCGCGGTGCGCGAGCTGACCGACGTGCGGCTCTTCAGCCGCAGTGCCGCCACTGCGCAGCGGTTCGTCGCGCGTGCAGCAGCCGAGCTCGGGCTCGCGGTGCGGGCCGTGGAGTCGGCGCAGGCCGCCGTTGCCGATGCCGACATCGTCGTGCTGTCGACGCCGTCGACGGTCCCGCTCATCGACGCCGCCTGGATCGCCCCGGGCACCCATGTGCACACGCTGGGACCCAAGGGCGCGGACGAGGGCGAATGTCCGTTGGCCCTGGTCGCAGGCGCCGATCGACTGGTCTCGGATTCGCCGGCCCAGCTGCTGGCCATGGAAGGCGCCGACCGGCCGTGGACCGGCGGGCGCGAGGCGGTTTCCCTAGGCGCGATTCTGGTCGGCGCCGATGCCGGGCGGGTGAGCCGCGACGACATCACGCTGTACGCGTCGGTTGGGCTGTCCGGCACCGAGGTGCTGCTGGCCCGCCGTGTGCTGAACGGCGCGTGAGCGCACGTCACTGGATGCGGTCGAAGGCACCGAGCATCTGGGCCAGCACGCGCAGGCAGGTGTCGATATCGGCATCGGTGAGGTCGCCGCCGACCTTGCGCAGAAGTTCGTGCTCGCGCGCCTTCACCGCGCGGATCGCCACAGCGCCGCCGGGTGTCAGCGCGATCAGCGAGGACCGCTGGTGCGCTGGATTGGACGTGATCTCGGCGAAGCCGGCGGCGACCGCGTCGTTCACCATGCGCTGCACGAATTGACGGCTGAGGTCCTGCGCCCGGCTGAGCTGGGGCACGGTCTGCGGTCCGGCGAGGTCAAGCAGGTCGAGCACAGCGCGCACGCCGATGGAGACGCCATCGATCGGCTCGGCCTGCTCCACGGCCCGTGCGACTCGGCGGTATAGCGGCCCGAGCACACCGAATACCTCGGTCAGCCGCTCCCCGAGACGGTCCGGGGTCAGGGGGGCGGTCATCGGGCCAGTATGACAACGAAGGTGGCACATCTGGTAGCGCATCAGATCAATCTATGACACCTTGGGTGTCATGACGACATCCAGAACGACGCGACTGACGGTCCCAGGCGGCGAACTCCGGGTCGAGCAATACGGCGCGGGGCCGGCGATCGTCCTGTTGCACGGCGGCTATCTGACAGCGGCATCATGGGACGGGCAGATCGACGATCTCTCCGCGGCCCACAACGTCGTCAGGTACGACGCTCGGTCCCAGGGAGGATCCAGCACGGCGACTGTGGATTTCCATCCTGACGACGATCTGCTCGCCGTGCTCGATGCGTTCGGGATTGAGCGGGCTGCGCTCGTCGGCAACTCGATGGGCGGTGTCACGGCCTTCGACTTCGCGCTCGCGCACCCCGAACGGGTGTCGGCCCTAGTGTCCGCGAGCGGGGGCATCAGCCCGATGAGCTTCGACAACGAGCCGTTTGTGCTCGAGCAACAGGCTCTGCAGGCGAGGGCCATTGAGTGCTGGGACGGGGAGGCCTTCGTTGAGGCATTTCTGAGGTACGGAGTCGATGGGCCGCATCGGGCCCCCGATGAGACTCCGCCACACGTGCGGGATCGATGCCGGGCGATGGCCATGCAGACGATCCAGGCTCATGCGACGGCGACCGGCGCGATGCTGACGGGGAACGCGCGGCGGCGCCTCAGGGAGATCGCCGCGCCCACGCTGTTCCTGGTCGGCGACCTCGACTTGCGTACCTTGCACGATTTGGCCGATCAGGGCGTGGCAACGATGCCGGCCGCCCGCAAGGTCGTCTTGAGCGGCGGGCACGCGCTGAACATGGAGCGTCCGGCAGAATTCAACCGGGCCGTGCTGGAGTTCCTGGACGCCGTGCCGATCGCCTAGGAGCGGTCACGGCTCGCGCCTAGGCGGGTCAGCAACTTTGGGGCCGTCGGCGATCACGGGGGTAGTCGCCGACGGCCGGAAGCACCATAAGGCATCCTCCCGGCTTCGGAGCCGGATTCGTCACAGATCGGCTAACGGGCCGATGATCGGGGCCTGGCTTGGCTGCGCGCTCCGGCCCCACCAGCGAACGGTTGGGCCTATGCGGCGGCCAGCGTCGAGCGGATCAGCGCCGCGAACGCGCGCGGCGCATCCTGGGGGGCGAAGTGCCCGCTGCCCGGGACGATGCCGGTGGCAATCCCGAATCGCTCGTGCAGGGCCGCCACCGACGCGTACCGGATGGGCGGGGAGTCCTCGCCGACGCTGACGATCATCAGGCCCTGGCCGACCCGCGGCGGGGCCGGCTCGAACGACCTGAACATCGGCAGTTCCCTATCCATCCTCGATGGGCCCGGCGGCGCCATATCGATCGACCACCTCGGCCCGTAGAGCGCGCGCCCGAATCCGGCGACGCCGTCGGCGGCGTAGGCCGCGGCGATGGGGTCGAGCAGGCCCGGCGCGAGGCTGCCCACCGCGGGCTCGTGCAGCAGCGCGCCCGCCAGGGCGACCGGCGACGAGGCGAGGGAGAGCCCGAGCGTGGCCCCGCCGCTGACGCCGACCACGAATGCGCCCTCGGCGTAAGGCGCGAGCCACTCGGTCTCCAGCGCCATGTCGCCCAGGCAGGGCCGGTCAACCGCGAGCACGTCATAGTCAGCGAGCAGGGCCAGTACCGGTGCCCAGATCGCAGAGGTCACCGCCGCGCCGTGGATCAGCAGGATACGGGGCGTCGCCATGGGCCTAGAGCTTAGTTGCCTAGGTTTGTCCGATTTCTCCACCCCTGTAGGAAGCTATGTAACTTGATCGTTACGGGAGGCGGCTCTCTCCCGAAACCTGCCGGTTCCATTCTTCCGAGCTATGGATGCACGGCTGTATACAGCGCGGGATACCGAGGAGCATCCAGCCTCGGATCCCCTCGGCGCCGCTGTGGCGCGGAGAACCGGCCGGGCATCGTCGACGGCCGCGCAGCTGCGTCGCGACTCGGTCTATCTGGAGCTGCGGAAGCTGGTGCTGCTCGGGTCCTTCCCGTTCGGGCAGCGCCTGGCCGAGGAGCGGGTGGCCGATCAGCTCGAGGTCTCCCGGACCCCGGTGCGCGAGGCCTTCGTGCGGCTGTACGCCGATCGGCTGCTGCACCGGTACGCCGACGGCGGCTACTACGTGGCCGAGCCGGATCTGATCGACCTGCGCGATCTGTACGAGTTGCGCATCACCCTGGAGCTGCGCGGCCTGACCCGGTCGATGGAGCGGGACTACCACCACGACCTCGGCGTCATCGAGTCGCTCCGGGACCGGTGGCGGGCGATCCAGGACGACCCGCCGGAGCCGGATCCGTCGTTCGTCGAGCTGGACGAGTCGTTCCACGTCACCCTGAGCCGCGCCGCGGGGAACCTCGCCATCACCGAGACCCTCGAGACCGTCAATGCCCGGATCCGTCCCATGCGCATGTACGACTTCCTCACCGTCGACCGCATCACCCTCAGCATCTCCGAGCACCTGGGCATCCTGGAGGCGGTCCTCGTCGACGACCTTCCCGTGGCTGTCATCCGCCTCCGCGAGCACATCGGCGCCTCGATGGAGGTTGTCGAGAAGCGCGCCGCGCAGGCGATCACGCAAATGGTCATGAACCGCCGAACCCGACGCTGATCCATTCAGAGAGGCACGCCGATGAGCGAAGCCGTGCTCGACGAACCACCCGCCAGATCCGCGGAGCTTGCTGTTCCGCTTCTAAGCGTCTCTAAGTTCACTAAGCATTTCGGGGAGGTCAAGGCCAATACCGATGTGGACCTGGACATCCTGCCCGGCGAGGTCCACGCCTTGGTGGGCGAGAACGGCGCCGGCAAGAGCACGCTGCTGAAGATGATCTACGGCGTCTACACACCTGATTCGGGCCGGATGCTGGTCGAGGGGGCCGAGGTCCGCCCCGGCAGCCCGGCCGACGCCCGCGCCCTGGGCATCGGCATGGTGTTCCAGGACCTCCGCCTCGTGCCGGCGTTCACCGTCGTGGAGAACATCGCGCTGTCGATGGCGGGCGGGCAGTTCCTGCGCCCCGATGCGCTGGCCAAGCAGATCGACGAGGCCAGCGCCAAGCACGGCCTCCGGGTCCATGCCAAAGCCCGGGTCCGTCATCTGTCGATTGGCGAGCGCCAGCGCGTGGAGATCCTCAAGGTCCTGATGACCGGCGCCCGCCTGGTGATCCTGGATGAGCCCACGAGCGTGCTCGCGCCGCAGGAGGTCGAGGCGCTGTTCGGCGTCGTGCGCCATCTGCGCGACCTGGGCTTCGGCGTGGTCATCGTGACGCACAAGATCAACGAGGTCCGCGCGATCGCCGACCGCGTGACGGTGCTGCGGGGCGGCCGCACGATCCTCCAGGGCGTGATCCCCTCGGACTACACGAACACCGAGCTGATCGAGGCGATGGTCGGGCGGGCGGTCTCGGATCTGGTGGCCGACCGCGCCCCCGTCGCCGGTGCTGCGGGCTCGGCGCCCGCTCTGGAGCTGGTCGGTGTACGGGCCAACGGCGATCGCGGCAACGAGGCGCTCAAGGGCATCACCTTCTCGGTGGCCCCGGGCGAGCTGGTCGGCGTGGCCGGTGTGGCCGGCAGCGGGCAGCGGGAGCTGTGCGAGGTCGCGCTGGGGCTGCGCAGCACGACGTCCGGCGCGGTGCGTGTCTGCGGCACGACGACGGGCTCGCCGCGGGCCGCGCTCAAAGCCGGGGCCGTCAGCGTCCCGGAGGATCCGGTGGCCGACACAGTCGTGAGCAGGCTGTCGGTCCTGGAGCACATGGCCCTCGACGGCCGGGCCCTGCCGCGCAAGCGCATGGGCCTGAACTGGTCGATGATCAGGTCCCGCTCAGAGAAGGCCAATAGCGCACTTGGCCTGAAGATGGCGCCATTGCATCGCAAGGTGAGCGAGCTATCCGGCGGGAACATCCAGCGGGTTGTGCTGACCCGCGAGCTGTCGCTGGACTCGACCCTGGTCGTCGCGGCCTATCCCAGCCGCGGGCTGGACGTGCTGAACACGAGGCGGACGCAGGAGATCCTGCTGGAGAAGCGCAATGCATCTGCGGGAATCCTCATGATCAGCGAGGATCTCGACGAGTTGATGTCGATAGCCGACCGCATCGTCGTCATGCACGACGGGCATGTGTCCGGCATCCTGTCTGCCGACGAGTTCGACCGTCAGCGGATCGGCGAGCTCATGCTCGGCGGTGCCGCGTGACCACAACCCTCCCGGCCCCGCGCAGCGAGGCCCCGCTCCCCGTCGCCCCTCCCGAAGCGCCCGCCAGCGACCGCGGGGCCCGGCTGGCCCAGGCCACCGTCCGATGGATAGCCGCACTGGGCGGGGCGTTCCTCATCTTCAGCGCCCTGCTGATCAGCAAGAACGCCAATCCCCTCACCGTCTATACCGACGCCTGGAACTCCACCTTCGCGCGGCAGCAGTCGATCGAGGACATCGTCATCAAGATGGCGCCGTTCGTGCTTGCGGCGCTGGCCGTTGTGGTGCCGGCCCGCGCGGGCATGGCGAATGTCGGCGGCGAGGGCCAGGTCATCATCGGCGCCGTCGCGGCCTGCGGCACAGCGATGGCCGTCGGGGACGCGCTCCCGGGCGTCACGGTCATGGTGCTGATGATGCTGGCCGGCATGGTCGCGGGCGCGCTGTGGGCCGGCATCGCCGGGGCCATGCGCCTGCTGCTCAAGGTCAACGAGGCGGTCACCACGCTGCTGCTGAACTACGTGGCGCTGGACGTCCTGCTGTTCCTGATCTACCAGCCCTGGCGCGCCGACCCCACCGGGCAGCCCGCGACCAAGGAGCTGCAGACGGCGGCCAAGCTGCCCCTGCTGGCCGGGACGACGGTGAATGTCGGGATTGTCATCGCCGTCATCGCCGTGGTGCTCGTCTGGATCGCGCTGTCCTTCACCACCTGGGGGTTCTCGCTATCGGTGGTGGGCGGCAACGCCGAGGCCGCGCGGCGGGCCGGGCTGCCGGTGGCGAAGCTGCTGCTGTCGGCGCTGCTGGTCGGCGGGGCGTTGGCTGGGCTCGCCGGGATGGTCCACTTCGCCGGGGTCGAGTACAAGCTGCGCCCCGGCTTCGGCGCCCAGATCGGGTACACGGCCTTCCTTGCCAGTTGGCTGGCCCGGCACAAGCCGATCCCGGTTCTGCTGGCCTGCTTCGTGTTCGCCGCGCTCACCGTTGCCGGGGACAGCCTCCAGCTCGACGCCGGGCTGCCCGCGGCGACGGTCAACATCCTCACCGGCCTGATCCTGATCGCCGTCCTCGGGTGGACCACCAGCACACGGAAGGCGAACTCATGAGCCTCGTTGTCGATGTACTCGCAGGCGGGGTTCGCGGCGGCACCTCCATCATGTACGCCGGCCTCGGCGAGACCGTCTCCGAGCGGTCCGGGGTGATCAACCTAGGCACCGAGGGCGCGATGCTCGTCGGCGCGCTAGCCGGCTATGCAGTCACGGCCGAGACCGGCAGCCCGTGGATCGGCGCACTCGGCGGGGCCGCGGCCGGTGCGCTGCTGGCCTCCATCCACGCGCTGCTCGTAGTGGTCCGCAAGGCCAACCAGTTCGCATCCGGGCTCACTCTGCTGTTCCTCGCCCTGGGTGTCACGTCGTTCTACGGCTCGGACTATGTCGGGAAGTCGATCAACCCGTTCACGAAGTGGGATGTGCCCGGCTTGTCGGACATCCCGTGGATCGGGGAGATCTTCTTCCAGAACGACCCGCTGATCTATGTCAGCTATGTCGCCGTGCCGCTGATCTGGTTCGTGCTGTTCCGCACGCGGATGGGCCTGCTGGTCCGCACTGCGGGGGAGCGCTCGGACTCCCTCACGGTCAATGGCTACAGCGTCGAGCGGATCCGCTCGGCCGCCGTGATCGCCGGGGGAGCCCTGAGCGGCCTGGGCGGCGCCCATCTCTCCATCGCCTATGCCAACGCATGGTTCGAGAACATGGTGGTGGGCCGTGGGTTCATCGCCGTGGCGCTGGTGATCTTCGCCAGCTGGAGCCCGCTGCGGGTCATGGGCGGGGCGTACCTCTTCGGCTCGGCGCTGGCCCTAGCCCCGGCGCTCCAGGCCCGCGGATACGGGGTCAACCAATTCGCTCTCGACGTCATCCCGTTTGTTCTCACTCTTCTGGTGTTGGCCGTTCTCGGAAAGCGGACGCTGGCCGCCGCCCCCGACGAGCTGAAGCGCGTCTTCGAGAACGCGCCGGCCAAGACCTAGCGGCGCCGCCCGGCGCCGCCGCCCCGCGCACTCGGTCCACCCCGCCCTACTCCGCCTGGCCGTCGGCCAGTCGGTGAGTCCGCGCACCCCGAAGCCATTCGCGGGCCGCATCCCCACAGAAGGAATGTCATGAGCGCACGCACTCGCAGACTCGCCGCATTCACCGGCGCAATTGCGGCACTGGCCGTCGCCCTCTCCAGCTGCTCGGCCGCCAGCAGCGGGGGCGGAGGCGGAGGGGCCTCCGGCTCCGATAGCTCCGAGCCCGGCACGGGCGGCACCGCGGTCGGCTTCATCATGGTCGGGCCCAAGGACGACTTCGGCTACAACCAGGCCGTGTACGACGGCAGCGAGATCATCAAGAAGAAGTTCCCGGATCTGAAGGTCATCACCGCCGAGAACGTGCCGGAGGACGACAACGCCGCCCGGACGATGGAGCAGATGATCGACAAGGGCGCGAAGATCATCTTCGCCACGAGCTACGGGCACCTCGATGCCGCGGTCCAGGTCGCGAAGGACCACCCGGATGTTGTCGTGATCCAGCAGGGCAACACGATCACGGACACGGTCGAGCCCAATATGGGCACGTACTTCGGCACGGTCTACGAGCCGATGTATCTAGCCGGGATCGCGGCCGGCAAGGCGACCAAGAGCGACAAGCTCGGCTATGTATACGCATTCCCGATCCCGCAGACCATCGCCAACATCAACGCCTTCGAGCGCGGTGCGCAGTCGGTGAACCCAGACGCGGAGACCATCACCGTCAGCACATCAAGCTGGTGCGACCCGGCGAAGCAGCGCTCAGCGGCCGATAGCCTGCTCTCGCAGGGCGTCGATGTGATCACACAGCACCAGGACTGCACCAAGACCGTGATCGAGGCCGCCGAGGCCAAGGGCGCGATGACCGTCGGCTACCACGCCGACGCCTCGTCGCTGGCTCCCAAGGGCTGGATCACAGGCGCCGTCTGGAACTGGGGGCCGCTGTACACCGACATCGTGCAGACCATCGTCGACGGCAAGTTCGTCGGCAGCGAATACAACGCGAACTACCGCGTGGGCTACAAGACCGGCGAGAACCCGTTCGTGCTCGCGCCGTACGGCAAGGTCGTCGACGCCCAGACCAAGGCGGCTATCGAGACGGCCAAGGCGTTCCTGTCCACGGCCACTGGCTCGCCGTTCGTCGGCCCGGTCATCGCCCAGGATGGCTCGATCGCCGTTGCGGCTGGGAAGGTCCCGACGTACGCCGAGGTCGACGGGATGAACTACTTCGTCAAGGGCGTGATCGGCAAGCTTTCGAGCTGATCCGGACCGCTGACCGCGACGCCTGCTGACCGCACTTCCGCGCCATCCATCGCGAGGTCTGACATGACTGCACTGCCGACAGCGGATTGCCACGTCGTCTCGTCCACACCGTATCCGTGGCCCTGGAACGGCGATCTCGCCGGGCCTGGCACCGCCATTGCTGTTGTCGTGCCTCGTGATGGGTGGCCGGCGGTCCCGGCGGCCTGTGCGGAGGCGGTCCGCTCCGTCGTCGCGGCCGTCGCCGCGGCCGGGGGCGCCGTCATCGCCATCTCCACGGCCGCGCCGGGGCGCGGAGCCGATGCCGCGCTCGGCCCGGGCGCGCGGGGCCCGGGTGAGCTCATCCAGGATCATCTTGGGATCGCGTCAACCGGCATCGACGCGGTGGTCCTGGCCGACGGCATAGACGGCTTCAGCGGCAGCTCGCTCGAGGGCGCGCTGCACGCCCGCTCCGTCTCGCGGCTGGTGCTAGTCGGCGCCGGGCTGGAGACCTGCATCCACTCGACCATGCGCTCCGCCAACGACCGCGGCTTCGAATGCCTGCTTGTGGTCGACGCGAGCGCCCCGTACGACCCGAGCCTGGTCCCGGCGTCCATCTCGATGATCGAGATGTCCGGCGGCATCTTCGGGGCAGTGGCCGCCTCGGCGGACGTCATCCGCGCCTTCCTCAATCCAGGAGCTTGATCATGAGCCTGCACACTGATTCGGCGATCGCGCCGTCCGCTTTCGGGCTGGTCGATGCCGAGCCCTACAACTGGCCCTACAACGGCACGTTCTCCCCGCAGACCACCGCGCTGATCAATATCGACTGGCAGGTCGACTTCTGCGGCGTCGGAGGCTACGTGGACACGATGGGCTACGACCTGTCGCTGACCCGGGCCGGCCTGGCGCCGACACGGCGCGTGCTCGCCGCGGCCCGCGAGGTCGGCATGCACGTGGTGCATACCCGTGAGGGCCACCGCCCCGACCTGTCCGACTGCCCGCCGAACAAGCTCTGGCGATCGCGGCGGATCGGGGCGGGGATCGGCGACGACGGGCCGTGCGGGCGGATCCTGACCCGCGGCGAGGTCGGATGGGAGATCGTGCCGGAGGTCGCGCCGATCGAGGGCGAGCTGATCATCGACAAGCCGGGCAAGGGCGCGTTCTATGCCACCGACCTGGACTTGCTGCTGCGCAACCGCGGGGTCACCCACATCATCCTGACCGGGATCACGACGGATGTCTGCGTCCACACGACGATGCGCGACGCCAACGACCGCGGGTACGAGTGCCTGCTGCTATCGGACTGCACCGGAGCCACCGACCACGCCAACTATCTGGCGGCGCTGGCCATGGTGAAGATGCAGGGCGGCGTGTTCGGCGCCGTGGCCACGTCCGACGCGCTCATCGCCGCCCTCAGCGAAGGGCCAGCCGCGACGTGAGCCTGGTCGGCTCCCTGGACCTCGCGGCGCTGCGCAGTGCGTACGCCTCCGGCCAGGCCACCCCGGTGGATGTGATCAACGAGGTGTACGACCGGATCGCGGGCCGCGACGGCGACAATGTGTGGATCACCCTCGTGCCGCGCGAGCAGGCGGTGGCCGCGGCGGCGGCGCTTTCCGCCCGGTACGCCGGAGCCGACAGGCGGCCCCCGCTGTTCGGGATCCCGTTCGCGGTTAAGGACAATATCGACGCCGCCGGTCTGCCGACCACAGCGGCCTATCCATTGCTCGACCAGCCCGTCGCGGACTCCGCCACCCTCGTGGGGGCGCTGCTCGACAGCGGGGCGCTGCTGATCGGCAAGACGAACCTCGATCAGTTCGCGACGGGGCTGAATGGGACCCGCTCGCCGTATGGCACTCCTGTCAATCCGTTCGACGCCACCCGCATACCCGGCGGTTCGAGCTCCGGCTCGGCCGTGGCGGTGTCCTCCGGGCTGGTCAGCTTCGCCATCGGCACCGACACCGCCGGCTCCGGACGGGTGCCGGCGGCATTGACCGGGACGGTGGGCATCAAGCCGAGTCGCGGCCTGGTGAGCACCGCCGGGATCCTGCCCGCCTGCCGATCCCTGGATTGCGCGAGCATCTTCGCCCTGACCGTGGCCGACGGGGCGCAGATCCTCGCGCTGGTCGCGGGCGTGGACCCGCGCGATCCCTGGTCGCGCTCGATGGCCATTCCCGACCCGACGCCCCGCCCAGTGGATCTCGGCCGCCTCCGGATCGGCGTGCCGCGCGAGCAGGACGTCGACTTCCGCGGCGACGCCGCCTACGCGCAGGCGTACGCCGACGTCCTCGCGCAGGTGATTGGGACCGGGGCGACGGTCCAGGAGATCGACATGACGCCGTTCTTCGCCGCCGGCCAACTGCTGTACCAGGGCGCATGGGTGGCCGAGCGGTACGCCGCGGTGATGGAGCTGGCGGGTGGCCTGCAGCCGGAGCTGGACCCGGCGGTGTGGACGGCCATTGAGGGCGGGGCGTTGGTGACCGGGGCGGAGGTCTTCGCCGACCAGGAGCGGCTGCGGGCCCTGCAGGTGGAGTGCGCCGCGGCCCTCGGCCGCTGCGACGTCCTGCTGACCCCCACCGTCGCCAGCTCCTACACCCTGAAGGAGCTGGCCGACGCCCCGCAGGAGCGCAACGCGGAGCTCGGCCGATTCACCACCTTTGGCAACCTGCTCGATCTGGCCGCTATCGCGGTGCCGGCCGCGATCGCCGCCAACGGGATGCCGTTCGGGGTGACGGTCAGCGGCCCGGCCGGCTCCGACGCCCTGCTGGCCTCGGCGGCCCTGGCGATCGAGACGCTGGTCGACCTGCCGCTGGCGGCGACCGGGCGCCGGGCCGTGATCACGGAGCCCGTTGACCGGGCCGCGATTCCTGTGATCGCCCAGCGAACCGGGGGCGTCCTTGTCAGCGTCGTCGGCGCTCACCTGAGCGGGATGCCGCTGAACGGCGACTTGGTCCGTCTGGGCGCATCGCTCGAGGCGGCCACCACCACCAGTGCCGACTACCGGCTGTACGCCCTCGCCGACACCGTTCCGCCCAAGCCCGGGCTGCTGCGGGTGGCCGACGACGGCGGGGCCATCGCCGTCGAGGTGTACCGCATGTCGACCGACGCGCTGGGGGCGCTGATGACTCAGATCCCCGCGCCACTGGGGATCGGGCGCGTGCAGCTCGCCGATGGCAGCGTGACGCACGGATTCCTCTGCGAGCCCTACGCGCTGGCCGAGGCCCGCGACATCACCGCCTTCGGCGGCTGGCGGGCCTATGTGAGCAGCTGATCGGGAACCACGACAACCCGCTCGGCGCGGCTGGTATCGGCCCATGCCGCCGCGATGCCGGACACAGCTCGCGGCGCACCTTGGGCTGGACCGGTCGTCGGTCAGCGGGCCAATCGATCGCGCCGTGCAGCGCGGCCTGGTGCGCCGCCGACCCAGCAGCGACGATGGCCGTGCTGTCCGCGTCAGCCTCACCGGCGCCGGGGCGCGCTTGGCCGCTTCTGCCCCCGGGGCCCCGGGTCTAGCCTGGCCCGGACCAGCGTCGGTCGTCTGTCCAGTCCTCCGACGCGATCCGGTGACGAGGAGCGACACGACATGACTGTGGTGCAGACGATCCGGGGGCCCATCGACTCCAGCGAGCTCGGCTGGACGCTCTCGCACGAGCACTTGACCGGGGGCGGCGCGGGTATGCAGCAGTTCCCTTGGATCTATGACGAGGACGACGCCGTCGCGGCGAATATCCAGGCCCTGCGCCGGGTCAGCGACGCCGGGGTCACGAGCCTCATCGACCTCACGCCGTTCGATCTCGGTCGCCAGTCGTCGCTGTTCGAGCGGATCGCCGAGGCCGACACCGGTGTCAACATCGTGTGCGCGACCGGCGTCTACCGGTGGGTGCCTATGTATTTGCTGCGCCGCGATCCCGACGGCATCGCCGAGCACTTCCTGAAGGAGATCGAGGGCGGCATCGCCGGCAGCTCGATTCGTCCCGGGATCATCAAACTGGCCTGGGATCAGGAGTACAAGCTCAATGACGGGCCCGATGGCGGCACGGTGCGCTCGGGCCTCGAGCGTACGGCGCGCGGCGCGGCACGGGCAGCCAAGGCTGCCGGGATCCCGATCTCCTGCCACACCGCGGCGAAGGACGAGCTGGGCACCCCGCTCCTGGACATCTTCGAGGATGAGGGACTGGACCTGCGCGCAGTCACGATCGGCCATTCCAACGACACCGCGGACCTGGGCTATCTCAAGGGGATCGCGGCGCGCGGCGCGATGCTGGGGCTGGACCGCTATTTCGAGGGCTCTGGGCCCGATGAGCTCGCGCGGCGGGCCGCCTTGGCGCTGGCGCTGGCCGAGGCCGGCTATGCCGAGCAGGTAACGCTCGGGCACGACGCGTCGCCGTTCTACTGCTTCGCGCCTCGCGATACCGCGGTCGACACCAGTGGATGCTGGCTATCCATCCCGCAGATCGAGATCCCCTGGCTGCGCGACAACGGCGCGACGGCGGACCAGATCGACGCGATGACCACGCGGTCGGTGGCCTCGACCTTCGAGGCCGCCGCGGCGATGGCGCGCTAGCGAGGCGTCGTGATCGGCGACAGGTGGGGTGCGACCGACGACGAGGTGGCTCGCCGGTATCCCTGCGATGACCTCGTCGCCCGCCCTGCTCTGCAGGCCTGGCGAGCCATCACAGTCGAGGCGGCGCCGGACCGGGTGTGGCCGTGGGTCGCGCAGATCAGGATCGCGCCCTACTCCTACGACTGGATCGACAACCTGGGCCGTCGCTCGCCGTCGGAGCTGCGCCACCTGCCGGACCCGGCAGTGGGGGACCCCTTCACCACCTCGGTCACGGGTCCGGTGGGTCGGATCATCGCCGTCGATCCTGGTGCCCAGCTGACCGGCGCGATCATGGGCGCGATGATGTCGTATGTGCTCGAACCGGCCGGTGGCTCGACCCGGCTGCTGCTCAAGGTCGTTTTGGCGCGCGGGCGCCTGCTCGCGCCGCTGGTATCCGTTGGCGATCTGGTGATGGCCCGGCGTCAGCTGCTGAACCTGAAGGGGCTGGCCGAACGGGCCTGACGCGCGCTCAGGTTGACAGCAGGCTCAGGTTGCCCAAAAAGGCCGGAGTCGTGAGCGGGCTATGCGCTGGGTGTGACCGCGTCCACGTCGGGTCGGTGGATAACCGCGACGAGGACGTCGTCGCCCAGGGTGCAGTGGGGAATCAGCCGAAGGTCCGCTGCGGAGAGGGGGCTCGATGGCGCCGGCTGAGCGGGGTGCGCGAGGAACAGCTTGCGCATGCCCGGCAGGATCCCGATGAAAGCGACTCGCATAGGGCCGCCCGGGACGATGCGCGGCGCGCTGAACACATCGCCGACCTGGAGGTGCCAGACCGGCGTCTTCGAGCCGGTCACGGGCCGCTCGCTCAGCCGGTATGGGGCGGTCGCTCGGATGAGAGTCGGCGGTGACGTGGGCTGCGGCGTCGACATCGGCCAACCCGCCTCTCCCGGAAGGTGGTGCGCGGTCCGAAGAACCCTGTGGCTGAGGGTTTATTGATGCACCGAATCATTAATTGATCAATGTTGCAACAGGTGCCCTGTGTAATCTCGGCGGTCGACCTCATCCGTCCGGCGGAAGGAAGAAATGTCAGCGCCGCTGTACAAGCTCAAGGCCGAGTTCTTCCGCACTCTGGGGCATCCGGCGCGTATTCGCGTGTTGGAGCTCCTCTCCGCCTCGGAGCTCTCGGTCGGCGATCTGCTCATGGAGCTCGGCCTCGAGGCGTCGCATCTGTCGCAGCAGCTCGCCGTTCTGCGCCGGGCGGGCGTGGTCACTGCGCGCAAGGAAGGCAGCTCGGTGATCTACGCGATCGCTTCGCCGGCTATCGCGGACCTGCTGATGGTGGCCCGCCGTGTGCTGGCCGGGTTGCTCGACGACCAGGTCGAGAAGCTGAGCGGGCTGCGCGACGACGTGCTCGACCGGTCCGGGGCCACGCCGCCTTCCTAGGGGGTCGTGCCGCTCGGTCGGCGTGGTTCTAGGCTTGGCGCCTGTCGGGTCGCAGGGCCCACCACGGACAAGGGAGAGCTGAATGCGCGAAGCAGTTATCGTGTCGACGGCAAGGACGCCGATCGGCAAGGCATTTCGAGGGGCGTTCAACGACACCCAGTCGCAGGACATGGGCGGCCACGTCATCTCCCATGCAGTGAGCCGCGCCGGCATCGACCCGGCTGAGGTCGAGGACGTCGTCATGGGCTGCGCGACGCAGCAGGGCAGCAGCGGCTTCAACCTCGGTCGCCAGGCCGCGCTCCGCGCGGGCCTCGGGGCATCGGTGGCCGGCATGACCATCGATCGCCAGTGCTCGTCGGGCCTGATGGGCATCGCCACCGCGGCGAAGCAGATCATCGCCGATGACATGCAGATCGTCGTGGGCGGTGGCATCGAGTCGATCTCGCTGGTCCAGACGGCCAACGCGAACCGCTACCGCACGCAGTCCCCGTGGCTGCTGGAGAACTGGCCCGGCGTGTACATGCCGATGCTCCACACCGCCGAGCTGGTGGCGGAACGCTACGGCGTCACCCGCGACCAGCAGGACGAGTACTCCTACGAGTCGCAGATGCGTACCGCCGCGGCGCAGGAGATGGGCCGCTTCGACGCCGAGATCGTCCCGATGCAGACCGAGAAGGTCACCCAGAACAAGGAGTCCGGCGAGGTGACGCGGGAGACCGTGACGCTGGGCAAGGACGAGGGCAACCGCGCGACCACCACGCTGGAGAGCCTGGCCGGGCTCAAGGCGGTGCTGCCCGACGGCACCATCACCAAGTCCTCCACGATCACAGCCGGCAACGCGTCGCAGCTGTCCGATGGCGCGTCGGCGTCGGTGCTCATGGAGGCCGGCGAGGCGTCCAAGCGCGGTCTCCAGCCCCTCGGCATCTACCGCGGCATGGCTGTTGCCGGCTGCGAGCCCGACGAGATGGGCATCGGCCCGGTCTTCGCGATCCCGAAGCTCCTGCAGAAGCACGGGCTGACGATCGACGACATCGGCCTCTGGGAGCTCAACGAGGCGTTCGGCTCGCAGGTCGTGTACTGCCGCGACAAGCTCGGCATCGACCCGGAGAAGTACAACGTCAACGGCGGCGCGATCTCGATCGGCCACCCGTACGGCATGTCCGGCGCCCGCATGGTCGGCCACGCCCTGATCGAGGGCAAGCGCCGCGGCGTCAAGTACGTCGTCATCACCATGTGCGTCGGTGGCGGCATCGGCGCGGCCGGCCTGTTCGAGGTCGCGTAACCAGCGTGAGCTGAAGGGGTCCGGGGGCGTCGCGATCTGCGGCGCCCCCGGATCTTCTATGTTCGGAGAGGCAGCTATGGCGGCGCGTATCGGCGAGGCAGCGGGGACCATCGCGCCTGCGGGGATATCCGTGCAGCTCTACAGCGTGCGCTCGGCAATGGCGCTGGATCCACAGGTCGCTATCGGCCGCCTCGCGGCGCTGGGTTTGACGCAGGTCGAGCCGTACCGCTTCCACCTGATGGTCGATGACCTCGAGCGCGCCTTCGCCGACCACGGCGTGACGGCGCCCTCCGCCCACGCCCCCCTGCTGTCGATGGACGATCCAGGCAGTGCCTTCGCCGCCGCGCAGCGCCTGGGCATCGGCGTGGTGATCGATCCGGCGACCCCGCCCGAGGCCTGGGCGACCAGGGCCGGCGTCGAGGGCATCGCCCGGCGCCTGGGGGAGCTGGCCCATCGTGCGGCCGATGACGGCGTGCGCGTGGGCTATCACAACCACTACTGGGAGTTCGCCGCCCGTGTCGAGGGCGCGGTCGCGTTTGACGTCTTCGCCGACGCCCTGGATCCCGGCGTCGTTCTGGAGATCGACACCTACTGGGTCGAGGTCGGCGGCCAATCGGCCCCGGCTGTGCTGCGGGCACTGGGCGATCGGGTGGAGTTCATCCACGCCAAGGATGGGCCGCTGACGCGCGACACCAAGGCGCAGGTGGCGCTGGGCCTCGGCGCGATGGACGTGCCGGCGGTGCTGGCCGCGGCACCGCGCGCGGTTCGGGTGATCGAGTTCGACGACACGACCGGCGATGTATTCGACGGCATCGCCGCCAGCCTGTCCTACCTGCGGGCCGCGGAGCCGAAGGTCTAGGCAGCGCAGCGCAGCGCAGGGCAGCGCGGCTCGGCGCTGTGCCTAGCTCCCGGCGGACTGCGGCAGGGTCGCCGGTCCGCGCGAGCGCCCCTGGGCCGACGGTGGCGGCACCATCGGGCCGATGTCGCCGTCGGGGGCCGAATCGAGGTCCACGATCACCGGCGCGTGATCACTTGGCCCGGTGCCCTTGCGGGCCGCGCGATCCACCCAGGCCGCGGCAACCCGCGAGGCGACGGCGGTCGACGCGAGCACGAGGTCGATGCGCATGCCGAGGTTCTTGTGGAACATCCCCGCCCGGTAGTCCCAGTAGCTGAACACCTGCTCGGTCGGCCACCGGTCGCGCACGACATCGCGCAGGCCCAGTGCCTGCAGCGCCTCGAGCGCCGCCCGCTCCGGCTCGGTCACGTGGGTGTGGCCCTCGTACGCGGCGGGATCGAAGAGGTCGGCATCGGCCGGGGCGATATTCAGATCGCCGCACAGCACGGCGTCGCCAGGCCCACCAGCGGCATCGGCGCGCAGGGCCTCGAGCCAGGCCAGCTTGTACTCGTAGTGATCGGACCCGACGGTCCGCCCGTTCGGGACGTAGAGGGAGTGCACGCGCATGCCGCCGCAGGTCGCGGACACCGCGCGAGCCTCGACGTCGGGGAAGCCCGGCGCGCCGGGGATGCCGCGCACGACATCCTCGAGGCCGACCCGGGAGAGGATCGCGACGCCGTTCCACTGCGATTGCCCGACGTACGCGGCCTGGTAGCCGCGCGCGCCCAGCTCCGCGTCCAGCAGGCCCGCAATGGCGTCATCGCCCAGCTTGGTCTCCTGGAGGCAGACCACATCGGGCTGCCGCTCGTCCAGCCACGGGAGGAACCGGGGCAGGCGCTGCTTGATCGAGTTGACATTCCAGGTGGCGATCCGCACGCCGCCACGCTAGCCCGCCAGTGAGCTCAGCTGGCGGCGGCCGCGCGCTCCCGCTTGGCCACGCCCTCGCGGATGAGCGGGATCAGCTCGCGGCCGTAGTCCACGGCATCGTCGTAGGGGTCGTAGCCGCGCATCAGCAGCGTTGTGGCGCCGATGTCGACGTAGTCCAGGAGGGCCTCGGCCACGGTCTCCGCTGTGCCGACAAGGGCGGTGGAGTTGCCGGCCGCGCCGGTGGCAGCGGCCAGCGGCGTCCACAACGCCCGATCGTGGCGCTCGGAGGCGGCCGCGGCCTCCAGCTGCCGCTTCGACCCGACCGACGGCTCGCCCGCGGATCGGCGGCCGATCCCGCCGCCGCCGGCACCGGCTGCTACCCGCTCCTGGGTGGCGCCGAGGATGTCGTGGGCGCGCTTCCAGGCCAGCTCGTCGGTGTCGCCCAGGATGGGGCGGAAGGACACGCTGAAGCCGGGGACCGGTGCGTTGATGGCCGCCGAGGCAGCACGGACCTTGTCGAACTCCGCCGCCATCTGCTCCAGCGGCTGGCCGAAGAAGGCGAACACATCGGATTCGGCGGCTCCGACGGCGAACGCCTCGTCGGACGAGCCGCCGAAGTACACCGGTATGCGGGGCTGCTGGAACGGCTTGATCTGGGCGAGGAAGTCCTCGAACTTGTAGAACTTGCCGTCGTAGCCGAACGGCTCGGTGGCGGTCCAGGCCTGCTTGATGATCTGCATGAACTCGCGGCTGCGCCCGTACCGGTCGGCCTTGGAGAGGTAGTCCCCGTCGCGCTGCTGCTCGGCGTCCGAGGCGCCGCTGATGACGTGGACGGCGACGCGGCCGCGGCTGAACTGGTCCAGCGTCGCGAACATGCGGGCCGCCACGGTCGGGAAGACGAAGCCGGGGCGGTGGGCGATGAGGAAGTTCAGGCGGTCGGTGTGCGCGGCGGCGTACGCGGCGACCTGGATGCCGTCGGGCGTGGCCGAGGAATAGCCGATCAGCACGCGGTCGAAGTCCGACTTCTCGTGCGCCTGGGCGAACTGCTCGACGTACTGGGGGTCGACAACCGGCCCGGTCGGCGCGTGGATCTCCGACCCGTGGGCCGTGCTGATCAAGCCGACGATTTCGATGGACACAGAACTCTCCCTAGTATGGCCGAGGCCCGACCATCCTGACATAAATAGTAGGGATTGGCGACGAACGGCAGCCTGATTCAATCCCCGGACGATGGCCGATTCGGGATCCAGTGTTCCGCGAACATGTGACGCGGAGCACAATCGCGATATGTATGGGCTGATGCAGAACTCGCCGTTGACGATCAACTCGCTGCTGCGCCGATGCGAGCAGTACTTCGGGACCAAGCGGATCGTCACCCGCACCGTGGGCGGGATCCAGCACTCGACCTACGCCGACTTCGCCGATCGCACCCGCCGCCTGGCGACCGCGCTCGACGGGCTCGGGCTGGCGCCCGACGCCCGGGTTGCCACCTTCGGCTGGAACACCCAGCGCCACATGGAGCTCTACTTCGCCGTCCCGTGCACCGGCCGGGTGCTCCACACCCTCAATATCCGGCTGTTCCCCGATCAGCTGGACTACATAGTCGAGCACGCGCAGGACGAGGCGGTGTTCGTCGACCGATCCCTGCTGCCGGTATTCGCGCCGCACCTGAAGACGCTGACCGGATTGCGGTACGTGGTGATCATGGACGACGGCGCCGCCCACGACTACCCCGACGACCCGCGGGTGCTGGACTACGAGGCGCTGATCGCCGACGCCGCGCCTGCGGACCTCGATGGGCGCGTGATCGACGAGGAGCAGGCCGCGGCGCTCTGCTACACGAGCGGGACGACGGGCAATCCGAAGGGCGTCCTGTACTCCCACCGGTCCACGTGGCTGCATTCGCAGGTGCTGACCGGGGTCGACTCGTTCGGCCTCAGCGTGCGGGACGTCCTGCTGCCGGTCGTGCCGATGTTCCACGTCAACGCGTGGGGGCTGCCGTACGCGGTGGCGGTGTCGGGCGCGGACATGATCATGCCGGGCCCCGACCTGTCGCCCGGCGCCCTCGTGGAGCTGATCGAGGGGGAGCGGGTCACCGTCGCGGCCGGGGTGCCGACGATCTGGATGGCGATGCTGCCGATGCTGGCGGGCCGCGATGTCGCGAGCCTGAACCGGATCATCTCCGGCGGGTCGGCCACGCCGCTGTCGCTGTCGGACGCCTATGAGGCCGCGATCGGCATCCGCCTGACGTCGGCCTGGGGCATGACCGAGATGTCGCCGCTGGGGTCCCTGGCCATCGCCCGGCCGGAGATCGACGGGCTCCCGGTCGCCCAGCGCAACGCCGTGCTCGCTACCGCGGGCATCGCGCCCAACGGCGTCGAGATGCGGATCGTGGACAGCGACACCGAGGAAGTCCTCCCGTGGGACGACCAGGCGGTGGGCGAGCTGCACGTGCGCGGGCCCTGGGTGGCGGCGGAGTACTTCGGCGGGCAGGAGGACGACGAGCGCTTCGCCCCGGACGGGTGGCTCCGGACTGGCGATGTCGCGGCGATCTCGGCCCTGGGGTACGCGCGGCTGGTCGACCGCAGCAAGGATCTGGTCAAGTCCGGCGGGGAGTGGATCAGCTCGGTCGACCTCGAGAACGCGATCATGGGCCACCCCGATGTCGCCGAGGCCGCGGTGATCGCGATGCCGCACCCGAAGTGGTCCGAGCGCCCGATGGCATGCGTGGTGCGCCGGCCCGGGACCGAGGTCAGCGAGCAGGCCATCCTCGACCACCTCCGCCCGCTGGTGGCGTCGTGGTGGCTGCCGGACGAGGTCGTGTTCGTGGCGGAGATCCCGAAGACGAGCGTCGGCAAGTTCTCCAAGCGCACGCTGCGGGACCAGTTCGCCGGTCACGTGCTGGCGACAGCCAAGGATCCCGCATAGGCACCCGCCGCTTGAGCATTCGCGCACAGCTAGGGGGCGCTCCAATCCGCGCAGCTCGTGGTGCGCCCATGGTGGCAGCGCGCCCGTCGAGCGTCTGCAACCGCCACTGCGGGAACGGGCTGGGTTCGGGGTAGGCCGGCGTCATGACGAGCAGCCACGGCCTCGAGCGCTTCGTCGCGGCGCAGGATGCGGGCGGAACCTATGCGGCGGCGCTCGCCGAGCTCCAACGCGGGCGCAAGTCCAGCCACTGGATGTGGTTCGTCTTCCCGCAGGTCGCTGGGCTGGGCCTGAGCTCGATGTCCCAGCGGTACGCGATCAGCAGCCTCGATGAGGCCCGTGCGTACGTGGCGCACCCGGTACTGGGGCCGCGGCTGCGGGAATGCGCCATTGCGCTGCTGGATCTGCCGGGCGGCACGGCGGCGCAGATCCTGGGGGGCATCGACGCGCAGAAGCTGCAGTCGTCGATGACCCTGTTCGCGCGCGCGGAGCCCGGCGAGCCGCTGTGGTCGCGCGTCCTGGACCGGTTCTTCGACGGTGCGGCCGATGACGGCACGGATCGGCTGCTGCGCGCGAGCGGCTCATAGCAACCGTTGCCGAGCCTAGGTGCTGGGCGCTACTGCTCCAGCGAGCTGGGGTCGGCCGGCACGTCCACGGCCACCGAGCGCAGGACGGCCAGAGGCACGATGCTCAGCACTGTCTGATTGCTGGAGGCGAGAACCACGGGCGCGGCCGCGCCGTCGGCATAGGCGCGGGCCCAGTTGGTCGCAGTGACGCACCAGCGGTCGCCCGGCACCAGCCCGGGGAAGCCGAACTCCGGCCGCGGGGTCGACAGGTCGTTGCCGATACTGCGCTGGTGCGCCAGGAACTCGCTGGTCACGACCGCGCAGATGGTGTGGCTGCCCAGATCCTCCGGGCCCGTGCTGCAGGAGCCGTCGCGGAAGAA